>NZ_JBKETB010000010.1:0-109145 GCF_056355835.1 Bifidobacterium sp. LH_730 | reverse complement strand
AACGTTTCCTTCGATCCTCTCGCATACGAAAGAACCACACCTCCAATCATCGAATCTGAATTTCTTCAGTCCAACAATCGGGGTGCGGTTCATTCCGGGAGGCCTTGATTTCATTGGGGTGGACGACGAGGCTCGAACTCGCGACCTTCTGAACCACAATCAGATGCTCTACCAACTGAGCTACGTCCACCATGTGGCTTTGAACCCGGGTGAGCCGGATTCGCGCAACAGATGGATACTCTACACGATTCGGCGGACGACACGCGCATCGGCGTGCCGCGACGTGCGATGGGTGTGTCTGGGGTATCGAATCGGCGCGGGCACATGCCCAAAAGGGGCATGTGCCCGCATTGGGAACGATTGGCGCCATATGCGGTGACCTACGGTGGGGCCGTATGTGTCCCCGCATGTAGTCGGGGACTTACGGAAAGGAGAGAGAGCATGTCCATCCTCGATTCGATCAAGGACTTCGCGAAGAACAGCGGCATCAACCTCGACGACGGCCTCGGCCTCGACGATCTGACCGCCTTGGGAGGCAAGCTGGGCGACATCGCCGAGCAGTATGGCCTGACCCCCGAGGAGCTGGGCGCCAAGCTCGGCGATCTCAAGAACCTGGCGGCCGACAAAGCCGGCGACCTCGATCTGGCGGCGCTGGCCTCCAAGGTCGGCCTGCCCGAGGATCTCGTGAACAAGGTGCTGGGCGGCAAGTGATCGGCATGACCAACACCATCATCAAGGGGCGCCGCGCTTTTGTCGCGGCGCTTGCGCTGTTCCTGGCCTTTGCCCTGGCCTTGCTGTCCGGCTGCGGAACGGCCGGCGCCTCGACCGCAGGCAAAGGCACGCTCACCGTCGGCGTGCGCGCCGACATCATGGGCTTCGGCTATCTCAATGAGAAGACCAAGAAGTATTACGGCATGGAGATCGACCTTGCCAACGAGATGGCCTCCCGCATGGGATACAAGGACGTCAAGTTCGTCACGGTCACCCCGGAGAACCGCAAGGAGATGCTGCTCGACGGCAAGATCGACGCCATCGTCGCCTGCTATTCGATCTCCGACACCCGCAGGAAGAACTTCGATTTCTCGCCCGCATACTATTCCAATTCCGTCAAGATGATCGTGCAAAAGAGCTCCCTGATCGAGGATCTGGATGGTCTCAAGGGCGGCGTCATCGGCACGATGAACGGCTCCAACACGGCCCCGATGCTCAACCAGAAGATGGCCGAGATCGGCTTCTCCGACGGCAAGCTGCTCAAGGGCGAGGAGGACGGCGACGACCAGACCTACGACAACTACCGTCTGGTGCAGTATCCCTCCTATCAGGAGCTGTCCGATGCGCTCGAGGAGGGCGAGGTCGACGGCATGGCCATGGATGGCGCCATCGCGCAGACCTATATGAACGAATACCGCAGCATCCTGCCCGATTTCAGCATCGATCCGCAGGAATACGGCGTCGCCACCCGCAAGGGCTCCGAACTGTCCGCCAAGGTGAAGACCGCGGTGCAGGACATGCTCGACGACGGCACCATCGAGCAATACATCGACAAGTGGAACTAAAGGGGATGCGAACGAGATGACCTATCAACCCATGTCCAAGCGGCTCAAGGCGAAGGCCGCGCTGCTTGTCGTGATCGTGCTGGCCTGCCTGGCCGGGGCGGGATTCATGCTCTCCGGCGTGCAGCAGTCGCTGTCCCTGAGCGGATACACCGACGAGATGCGCCAGCAGAACGCCTCCCTGAAGGCCACGCTCAAGCAGGCCGACCTGGAGACCCAGGACACCAAGGACAGCTTCGACGAGACCTTCGAGGCGAAGGCCGCCGCTCTGGCCTATCTGGCCGACAACAACACCGGTTTCGAGCGCACCGATGCCAAGATGAGCGAATACAAGCGCATCCTCGGCGTCGACAATGTGTTCCTCGTGTCCAAGGACGGCTCGATCATCGCCAGGTCCGGCGACACCCAGGCCGACTTCGCGCACTCCCGCTTCAACCGCCTGCGCACCGTCTTCGACGATGGCAGGCCCTCCGAGGCCGTGGAAATCACGCTGCCCGACCGTGACTGGAACGAGCGCTATTACGCCTCGAAGATCGACGCCGACACGATGGCGGTGCTTGAGATGACGCCCAAGCGCATGGACGACATCGTCGCGGCCAATAGCTCGCTCAAGGCCACGCTCAAGGACATCACGGTCGGCCAGAACGGCTATGTGATGGCCGTGTCCGCCAAGGATTACACGGTCCAATACCATCCCGACGCCAAGCTCATCGGCACCGACGCATTGGACGAAGGCCTCGACGTGGCCGATCTGGAGGACGGCAAGTTCTTCCATATGGACTTCGACGGCACGCGCCTGTATTCCGGGGTCACCAAGATCGGCGACATGTATTACATCTCCTCGATTCCGGAGAAGGCTCTGTCCGCCTCGCGCAATGTGACGGTGGGCGTGATCCTCTTCGTCTCCGCCGTGGTGATGGCGGCCGTCGTGCTCTATGGCATGTTCGTGATCCGCGAGGACGAGCGCCGGGGCCACGGCACCGAGGACGAGGTGGCGGTCGGTCCGCTGCTCTACAACAAGAAGGTCGGCTCCAAGGCGATCGTGCTGTCGGTGGTCGGCCTGGTCGTCGTGACGGTGGTGTCGTTCTATATGCAGACGCTGTTCGCCCTGTCCAGCGAGTCGATGGTGAACGCCGACCGCGCCGCCTCGATCGCGCAGACGATGAAGAACACGACCAAGCGCGCCAACGCGCTGCAGAAGGAGTTCAGCACCCGCTATCTCAACAAGGCGAGGATCGCGGCCTATGCCGTCGATGAGAACCCCGCGCTGGCGACTCGCGCGGATCTGACCAAGCTCGCCGACGACCTCAGGGTCGATATGATCAGCGTCTTCGACGCCACCGGCAAGCGCGTGGCCTCCACCGAGGCCGACCGCGGCTTCACGCTGAGCGAGAATCCCGAGGATCAGTCCTATGCTTTCCGCCGGCTGCTGCAGGGCTCCGAGAGCCTGGTGCAGAAGCCGCAGAAGGACGAGAGCACCGGCACGCTGCGCCAATACGTCGGCGTGCCCACCTACGACGATCAGGGCATGGTCAACGGCATCGTGCAGATCGGCGTGCATCCGAAGATGCTGAACGAGCTCATGGATAGCGTCGATATCGACAAGGTGCTCGAGGGCGTGCAGGTCGGCGACGACGGCTTCGCCTTCGCCATCGACAAGAAGAGCGGCAGGATGGCCTACTTCCCCGACGAGCTCGTGCAGGGCAAGGCGGCCACCAAGGTCGGCATCAAGGCCTCCCAGATCAAGGGCGGTTTCTCCGACTATCTGACCGTCGATGACACGAGGTACTACGCCTCCTCCGTGGAGACTTCCGACTACTACCTCTACGTCACCGGCGGCGATTCCGAGCTGATGGCCGAGCGCGTGCCCCTGTGCGCGGTCACCGCGGGCATGGGACTGATCGCACAGATCCTCATCTTCCTGGTGCTGGTCCTCGACCGGCGCAAGACGCTTGAGGCGATCCGTGCCAACGACCGCAAGGCGTTGGCCGCTTCCGGCACGCCCGGCGACGCCGCTGCCACGGAGAAGAAGGCCAAGGGCACTCCGGCGAACTTCACCGTCGAGCATCCGGGCTCCGGCCGCAAGCTGCGCACGCAGTCCGCGGCCAGCCGTTGGATGGACACGACCTTCGACTGGAACTCCAAGACCCCCGAGGGCAAGCTCGGCACGGTGTTGAAGTTCGCGGCCGGCCTGTTCGTGCTGCTGGTGTGCGTCGGCGTGATCTTCCAGGACGAGATCTTCGGCTCCCAGTCCGTCTTCTCCTACATCCTGGGCGGCGGCTGGAACAAGGGGCTCAATGTCTTCGCCCTGACCGGCGCGCTGATGAGCGCCTGCGTGATCGTGACGGTCGCCGCGATCATCCAGGAGGTGTTGAAGCTCGCGGGCCGTGTGACCGGCGCGCGCGGCGAGACGATGATCCGCCTGCTCAACAGCGTGATCAAATACGGCACCGTGATCGGCATCCTGTATTACTCGCTGTCGTTGCTCGGCGTCGATACCGCCACGCTGCTCGCCTCCGCCGGCCTGCTCACGCTGGCCATCGGCTTCGGCGCACAGCAGCTGGTCTCCGATATCCTCTCCGGTCTGTTCATCATCTTCGAGGGCGAGTTCCGCGTGGGCGATGTGATCCAGGTCGGCACCTCGTCCGGCACCGTGCTGGAGATCGGCGTGCGCACCACGAAGATCGACGACGGCTCGGGCAACGTGCTGGTGCTGCGCAACAGCCAGATCAGCAACGTGACGAACAAGACCAAGCTGGACTCCTTCGCCTCGGTGGATGTGGACCTCAACGTGGGCGAGAACCTCGTCTACGTCGAGAACATCCTTTCGGAGGAGCTGCCGAATATCGCGCGCCGTCTGCCGTCGGTGCTCGACGGCCCGTTCTACAAGGGCGTGGTGAACCTGACCAGCTCGGCGATGACGATCCGTGTGGTCGCCCGCTGCGCCGAGAAGGACCGCGCCGCGCTGGAGCGCAGCCTGAAACGCGAGATGCGCCTGTTGCTCACCCGCAACAACATCGCGCCCTATCAGCTGCAGTTCGACCACAAGGACGACATCGAGCAGTCTGCCGCGCAGAAGGCGGAGAACAAGCGCGAGCTCGAGGCCGCCGATGAGTTCGTGGCCGAGCAGAAGGAAGCCTCCAAGGCCATCGGCAACGATGGCGCCGAGGCCTAGCGTCTAAAGCGGATTCCGGTTTCGGGCCCTTGGTTCGCCAAGGGCCCGTTTTTGTTCGATTGCGAACACTGACCCTAGTGGATTGTGAGTTTTTGTTCTATTCGTGAACTGCCTTGGAACGCTTCTGAACATTGGGAAAATCGGATGTCGCGCGGCTTGACCGATGTTCGTTTCGTGATATACTTTCAAGTGAAGGCCGGAGTTCAAGATCGGCCGGGAATGACCGGCAGGTCGCAACGAAGCGCCGAAGGCCGTAAGGCAGCAAGCGCAACGCCTTCGCGGGAACGCGAGGATAATTGAACAGTGGTCCGCATGGCGGCGAGGCGATACGGCTGGCAGCCGGGCCGCACCAGAGGATGTCGAGAACACGTTGTGCAGTGCCGCGCAGGGAAGCGCGGCGGATAGTGGCGGACCATGACCTCCTTCCCAACCGGATGGGCCGGGACCTACCTTTCGGGTCCCGGCCCATCTTTATGCCGGGTCGTGCCGGAAGCCGGGCCGCAGCCGATGCGTCGCAATGGGCGTGGCGTTGTCCGGCGGATCCGTATCATAGATATTTGTGTGTGCCAGCGGCATGCCTTATGTAACAGGCGTGCGTGCTGGGATATCCCGTGAATCGCATGAATCGCGCGCAGCAATGCGGCGGCGAGAGAGGAGCGGGCCATCGGGCCGGTGGGCAGTGGCTATCTTCCGATTCGGGTTCGCCCGGGCGTGTTCTTGACACGGGGGAGTGTGGCTGCGGCGTGGCGGCCCCACAGAGGAATAAGAACACTGAATCGGAGAATCAGTTGCCTACTATTGAACAGCTCGTCCGCAAGGGACGTTCGCCGAAGCCGAAGAAGTCCAAGACTTTGGCGCTCAAGGGCAGCCCGCTGCGTCGCGGCGTGTGCACCCGTGTCTACACCACCACCCCGAAGAAGCCGAACTCGGCACTGCGTAAGGTCGCCCGTGTCCGTCTGTCCTCCGGCATCGAAGTCACCGCCTACATCCCGGGCGAGGGCCACAACCTGCAGGAGCACTCCATCGTGCTCGTGCGCGGCGGCCGTGTGAAGGATCTGCCGGGTGTGCGTTACCACATCGTGCGTGGCGCGCTCGATACCCAGGGTGTCAAGGACCGCAAGCAGGGTCGTTCCCTGTACGGAGCAAAGAAGGCGAAGTAAGAGATATGTCACGTAAAGGACCCGCCAAGAAGCATGTGCTGCTGCCCGACCCGATCTACGGCTCGACCGTCGTGGCTCAGCTGATCAACAAGATCCTCCTCGACGGCAAGAAGTCGATCGCCGAGGACATCGTCTACTCCGCCCTCGATATGGTCAAGGAGAAGACCGAGCAGGAGCCCGTCGCCGTGCTGAAGCGCGCGCTGGACAACATCCGCCCGTCCCTTGAGGTGCGTTCCCGCCGCGTCGGCGGCGCCACCTACCAGGTGCCGGTCGAGGTCAAGCCGAACCGCGCCAACACGCTGTCGCTGCGCTGGCTGACCGACTTCTCCCGCGCCCGTCGTGAGAAGACCATGGCCGAGCGTCTCGCCAACGAGATCCTCGACGCCTCCAACGGCCTGGGCGCTTCCGTGAAGCGTCGCGAGGACACCCACAAGATGGCCGAGGCCAACAAGGCCTTCGCCCACTACCGTTGGTAGTCGAAAACCCGATAAGCCACAGAAAGCTAAGGAACAACAATGGCTGAAGAGGTGCTTCAGGACCTTACCCACGTCCGCAACATCGGCATCATGGCCCACATCGACGCCGGTAAGACCACCACCACCGAGCGTATCCTCTACTACACCGGCAAGAACTACAAGATCGGCGAGACCCACGACGGCGCCTCCACCATGGACTTCATGGAGCAGGAGCAGGAGCGCGGCATCACGATCCAGTCCGCCGCCACCACCTGCTTCTGGACCCGCCAGACCCACGACACCAAGGACAAGTTCCAGATCAACATCATCGACACCCCCGGCCACGTGGACTTCACGGCCGAGGTGGAGCGCTCCCTGCGCGTGCTCGATGGCGCCGTCGCGGTGTTCGATGGCAAGGAGGGCGTGGAGCCCCAGTCCGAGACCGTGTGGCGTCAGGCCGACAAGTACGGCGTTCCGCGCATCTGCTTCATCAACAAGATGGACAAGCTGGGCGCGAACTTCTTCTACTCGGTCGACACCATCAAGGAGAAGCTGGGCGCCAACCCGCTGGTCATGCAGATCCCGATGGGTTCCGAGAACGACTTCCACGGTGTGGTCGACGTGCTGCGCATGCAGGCCTACGACTGGAACACCGGCGACGAGCTGGGCGCCCACTACTCGATGGGCGACGTTCCCGAGGAATACAAGGAGAAGGCCGAGGAGTACCACCAGGCGCTCGTCGAGGCCGCTGCCGAAGCCGACGAGGACCTGATGAACAAGTTCTTCGAGGATGGCACCCTTTCCGAGGAGGACATCCGCGCCGGCATCCGCAAGCTGACCATCAACAAGGAAGCCTTCCCGGTCTTCTGCGGCTCCGCGTTCAAGGACAAGGGCGTGCAGCCCATGCTCGATGGCGTCATCGACTTCCTGCCGTCCCCCGAGGACGTGCCCGCCATCAAGGGCTACGATCCGAAGGACGAGTCCATCGAGATCGACCGCAAGCCGGTGAACTCCGATCCGTTCTCCGCGCTGGTCTTCAAGATCTCGACCCACCCGTTCTACGGCAAGCTCGTCTTCGTGCGCGTCTACTCCGGCGTGGTCAAGCCCGGCGACTCGGTGCTCGACACCACCCGCGAGAAGAAGGAGCGCGTCGGCAAGATCTTCCAGATGCACGCCGACAAGGAGAACCCGGTGGACGAGGCTTCCGCCGGCAACATCTACACCTTCGTGGGCCTGAAGAACGTCACCACCGGCGACACCCTGTCCGCCATCGACGCTCCGATCACCCTCGACTCCATGACCTTCCCGGATCCTGTGATCCAGGTGGCCGTCGAGCCGAAGACCAAGGCCGACCAGGAGAAGATGGGCATCGCCCTCGCCAAGCTTTCCGAGGAGGACCCGACCTTCCAGGTCACCACCGACGAGGAATCCGGCCAGACGCTGATCGCCGGCATGGGCGAGCTGCAGCTCGACATCATCGTCGACCGCATGCGCCGCGAGTTCAAGGTCGAGTGCAACCAGGGCAAGCCGCAGGTCTCCTACCGCGAGACGATCCGCAAGGCCGTCATGGAGCAGGGCTACACCCACAAGAAGCAGACCGGCGGCTCCGGCCAGTTCGCGAAGGTGCTCATGAACTTCGAGCCCCTCGACACCACCGAGGGCCAGACCTTCGAGTTCGAGAACACGGTCACCGGCGGCCACATCTCCGGCGAGTTCATCAAGCCGATCGAGGAAGGCGTCAAGGAAGCCATGGAATCCGGCATTCTGGCCGGCTTCCCGGTCGTGGGCGTCAAGGCCACCATCACCGATGGCCAGATGCACCCGGTCGATTCCTCCGAAATGGCCTTCAAGATCGCCGGCTCCATGTGCTTCAAGGAGGCCGCTCCCAAGGCGAAGCCGGTCATCCTCGAGCCGATCGTGAAGGTCGAGGTCCGCACGCCCGAGGACTACATGGGCGATGTGATCGGCGATCTCAACCAGCGCCGCGGCAACATCACCTCGATGAACGACGGCACCGGTGTGAAGATCATCGACGCCAAGGTCCCGCTGTCCGAGATGTTCGGCTACATCGGCGATCTGCGTTCCAAGACCCAGGGCCGCGCCGTCTTCACCATGGAGATGGATTCCTACGACGAGGTCCCGAAGTCCATCGCCGACGAGATCATCAAGGCTCAGCGCGGCGAGTGACACGCCAAGCCTCAATGGTGGCGACAGTCCCCAGTCAGCGGTAAACTAGTGCCCGCTGACTGGGTTCTGGAGCCGCGTGGCACAAACCCAGAAACCCAGTAAACCTACGAAACGTCCAGGAGGACAAAGTAATGGCAAAGGAAAAGTACGAGCGTACTAAGCCGCACGTTAACATCGGCACCATCGGCCACGTCGATCACGGCAAGACGACCCTGACCGCGGCCATCTCCAAGGTTCTGTATGAGGCGTATCCGGATGTCAACACCGAGTATGACTTCAACCAGATCGATTCCGCTCCGGAAGAGGCCGCCCGCGGCATCACCATCAACATCTCCCACATCGAGTACCAGACGGAGAAGCGTCACTACGCTCACGTCGACTGCCCGGGCCACGCCGACTTCGTGAAGAACATGATCACCGGCGCCGCTCAGATGGATGGCGCCATCCTCGTTGTGGCCGCCACCGACGGCCCGATGGCCCAGACCCGCGAGCACGTGCTGCTCGCCCGTCAGGTCGGCGTGCCGCGCATCCTCGTCGCGCTGAACAAGTGCGATATGGTCGACGATGAGGAGCTCATCGAGCTCGTTGAGGAAGAGGTCCGTGACCTCCTCGACGAGAACGGCTTCGATCGCGACTGCCCGGTCGTCCACGTCTCCGCTTACGGCGCGCTGCATGACGATGCTCCGGATCACGAGAAGTGGGTTGAGCAGGTCAAGAAGCTCATGGACGCCGTCGACGAGTACATCCCGACCCCGACCCATGATCTGGACAAGCCGTTCCTGATGCCGATCGAGGACGTCTTCACCATCTCCGGCCGTGGCACCGTGGTGACCGGCCGCGTTGAGCGTGGCCAGCTGCCCGTCAACACCCCGGTCGAGATCGTCGGCATCCGCGACACCCAGACCACCACCGTCACCTCCATCGAGACCTTCCACAAGACCATGGATTCCTGCCAGGCCGGCGACAACACCGGTCTGCTGCTCCGTGGCCTGGGCCGCGACGATGTCGAGCGTGGCCAGGTTGTGGCCGCTCCGGGCTCCGTGACGCCTCACACCAAGTTCGAGGGCGAGGTCTACGTCCTGACCAAGGACGAGGGTGGCCGTCACTCGCCGTTCTTCTCCAACTATCGTCCGCAGTTCTACTTCCGCACGACCGACGTCACCGGCGTCATCGCTCTGCCGGAAGGCGTCGAGATGGTGCAGCCGGGCGATCACGCGACCTTCACGGTCGAGCTGATCCAGCCCATCGCCATGGAGGAGGGCCTGACCTTCGCCGTGCGTGAGGGTGGCCACACCGTCGGCTCCGGCCGTGTCACCAAGATCCTCGCCTGATTTCCTTCAGACGAAGACAGACACGCGCTGTAGTTTAGCTGCGTAAATGAACCCCGGTTCCGCAAAGGAGCCGGGGTTCATTCGTATTGCGCAGACTGACGCTTTCGCGGGCGCACCTCTTCGCTCGCCGCGTTTATGCCGTTTGCAGGAACCAGCGCCACGCTGGAATGACTTCGATGTTTCCTGCGGGGACGGTGACCTCTCCTTCCTCGTCCATGGAGATGACGATGCCTTGGCCCACGCCTGTGTTTGACATGGCGGCGGCAAGGTTGCCGATTTCGCTGCGGAACTTGTCGCTGAGGGTCCGATCGTTGAAATCAGCGACGGAAGTCGTGTCGAGTCCGGTGTGGGCTGCGACCTGAATGAGCTGATATGGTTCGTTCATGGCGATGTCTCCGATCACAAAGTCAACTTCGGGACAGTCGCTCGCGGAGTATGAGGCGATGACGTCGTTGCGATTGCCGCCGTAGCGGCGCTTGAGTTCCACGAACACGGCGGTCTCCAGACGCTGTCCGAGATCAAGATGGCTTGCGGGTGCGATGGCGAGAGACAGACCTGGATCCACGGCATACACTTTGTGGGAGGCCTTGGGATTGTCCTTGATGGAGAGCGTGAAATCGCTGACTTTGAACAGCAGGTGCGCGTCTTCGAAATCATCGAGCAGGTCGTAGAGCTTTCCGCCTGAGACCGGCAATCCCGTTCCGCGCATGGATTTGATCTGCGCGTTGACGGAGAACTTGAGCCCCGTGGAGCGAAGGGCGTTGCGCGAAAAACGCTTCGCAACCCTCAGCGAGGTGGTCTCGAAGCGTTCCAACACGTCTTTGGTCACGATTTCGTCGGCATATCCCTGCAGGAGTTGTGTGCGAAGCATGGGCGGCATCTGCTGCACGGCGGGAAACCCGCCGATATCCATGTACTCGTTGAAAGCGTTTTGCAGTGCGCGGCGGGTCGCTCCCGAATACGTTCCGGCGATGGAGTCGGTTTCGACATGATGGAACAGGCAATATTCGCGGAAACTCAAGGGCCACATTTCGCGGGAAATGGACCGTCCCCGGAAATTCGTCGGGATGTCGGACGACAACAGCTTCGATGACGATCCGGTCAGCACGATGGTGACGTTATGCTGTTCGGCCATGCGTCGGATGAAATTCGTCCAGTAGGGTGCCTCCTGGATCTCGTCAAAGAGCAGATAGCATCCATCGAGGGCGCCCGGCACCATGCGATAGTATTCGTCGATGAGGTCGGAGAGCGTGTGGTCGGCGAACGGCATGAGACGGTCGTCGTCAAACGACATGTGCAGCAGTCTGTCGCGGGGCACCCCTCTGGCGAGCAGTTTGTCCATGAGTTGGTACATGGCATAGGTTTTCCCGCATCGCCTTACCCCGGTGATGGTGTAGATGACGTTGTTGCGCGCGGGAACCGGCAGATCGAGATCGATGTCAGGCCGCGGGGTGTACGGAGGCGTCGAAAACGCAAGATATTCGGCGATAAGCGTGGATAGCGACATGACGGCTCCTGACAATCTTCATTCGTTTCTAACAAAGATTATATCGAATCTTCATTTATATAAGATGAAGAATTTGTCTTTTCATGCCAATCTGGGTGATGTCCCGGCGCATCGGTCACCGCGGTCTCGGCCGTCGCGCTGCTGCTGGCCTCCGCCGGCGCCGCGCTGTGCGTGCGTCGCCGTCGCGCCTGACTTGCGGAATCGATAGGCGAGCTGCCACGTCGGATCGTTCCGGGCCTTGGTTCCGGGCATTTCCGGGGGATACGCTATGATAGCCAAGGCAATTTTTAGGGTTTGCCATAGCACGTCAAGAAATAGGTGAATATCGTGGCACAGACTACCAATGACATCAAGAACGGCTCCGTCCTGAACCTCGACGGCCAGCTGTGGAGCGTCGTCAAGTTCCAGCACGTCAAGCCCGGCAAGGGACCGGCCTTCGTGCGCACCACCATCAAGAACGTCCTTTCCGGCAAGATCGTCGACAAGACCTTCAACGCGGGCATGAAGGTCGACTTCGAGACCGTCGACAACCGCAATCTGCAGTACTCCTATGAGGACGGCGAGAACTTCGTGTTCATGGACATGGAGACCTACGACCAGATCATGATCCCGCGTGATCTCGTCGGCGACAAGGCCAAGTTCATGCTCGAGGGCACCGACTGCGTCGTCTCCTTCCACGACGAGACCCCGCTGTCCGTCGAACTGCCGGGCTCCGTGGTCCTGACCGTCACCCACACCGAGCCGGGCCTGCAGGGCAACCGTTCCAACGCCGGCACCAAGCCCGCCACCGTCGAGACGGGCGCCGAGATCCAGGTGCCGCTGTTCATCAACGAGGGCGACAAGGTCAAGATCAACACCGAGGACGGCTCCTACACCGGCCGCGAGAACTGATTCCACGACCGAACCAAATCCCGATACGACAGCAACCGAAGGCAGGCTTCCATGGCACGTTCCACCGCCCGCAAAAGGGCTCTGAACACCCTGTATGAAGCGGATGAGAAGGGACAGGACATTCCCTCCCTGCTCGCCGAGCGCATCGCCGTCCCCGGCGCGCAGACGCCGTTGCCGGACTATGCGATTGAGATCGTGCGCGGCGTGGCCGACCATGCCGACGTCATCGACCGCACGCTCGACGAGCATTCGACCGGTTGGAAGGTCCGTCGCATGGCCGTCGTCGACCGCAATATCCTGCGCATCGCGGCCTGGGAGATGCTGTTCAACGACGAGGTGCCCGACAAGGTCGCCATCGACGAGGCGCTGGCCTTGGCCAAGACCCTGAGCGACGACGACGCCCCGTCCTTCATCCATGGCCTGCTGTCCGCCGTGTGCGACGACAAGGAGCATATCCTCGCCGCGCTCGCGCCGGCCGATGACGCCGAGGCCGCCGAGACCGACGCGTCCGCCGACGATACGGCAGCCGCGCAGGACGCGCCGTCCGAGACCGCGGGGGACGACACCCGTCCCGATGCTCCCGTCGACGGGCATCCCGATGATTCCGGTGATGCGGAATCTTGATTTTTCAACGCCTCCCATACCAGGGAGGCGTTTTTTTGGGCGGACCCGCCGGTATGTCGAGCGTCCGCTCCGCTAGGTAACCTTAGAAAGATTAAGCCCGTGAGAAAAGGGGGTTCAGGTGAGCCAGAAGAACGACGCCGCCGTGGTCTGGGAGCCGGATGACGCGGTACTGGTCCTCGAGGACGGACAGGTGTATGTGGGCGAGCCCTACGGCGCGCTCGGAGCGACGACCGGCGAGATCGTGTTCGCCACCGGTATGACCGGATATCAGGAGACGCTCACCGATCCGAGCTACGACCGACAGATCGTCGTGCAGACCTTCCCGCATATCGGCGACACCGGCGTCAACCACGAGGATCCCGAGTCCGGGCGCATCTGGGTCGCCGGCTACATCGTGCGCGAGCCCAGCCCGATCGTGAGCAATTGGCGCGCCGAGGGCGATCTCGACGCCGATCTGAAGGCACAGGGCATCGTGTCGATGGCCCGCATCGACACCCGAAAGCTGGTGCGCCACCTGCGCTCCGCGGGCGTGATGCGCGCCGGCATCTTCTCCGGCGACGCGTTGAAGCGCGCCGACGGCGGACTCAAGACGCTCGACGACCTCATGGTCGAGGTAGAGGACACCCCGCAGATGGCCGGCCTGGGCCTGTCGGACGAGGTGAGCACCAAGGACGGCTATGTGGTCGAGCCCTGCGGCGAATACGAGGGCAAGGAACCGCTGTTCACCGTGGCCGCGCTGGATCTGGGCATCAAGTCGATGTCGCCGCATCGCATGGCCGAGCGCGGATGCCGCGTGCATGTGCTGTCCGCCGGCTCCACCTATGAGGACATCGCGACCCTGAACCCCGACGGCGTCTTCTTCTCCAACGGCCCCGGCGACCCCGAGCAGGCCGAACGCCAGATCGAGGTGCTGCGCCAGGTGCTGGCCGCCAAGCTGCCCTATTTCGGCATCTGCTTCGGCAACCAGCTGCTGGGCCGCGCCCTGGGCTTCGGCACCTACAAGCTCAAGTTCGGCCACCGCGGCATCAACCAGCCCGTCAAGGACGTGACCACCGGCAAGGTCGAGGTCACCGCCCACAACCACGGTTTCGCCGTGGATGCGCCGATCGGCGAAACCGTCGCCGCGCCGTATAACGACGGCGAATTCGGCCGCGTCTTCGTCTCCCACATCGATCTCAACGACGATGTCGTCGAAGGCCTGCAATGCGTCGATATCCCGGCCTTCTCCGTGCAATACCATCCCGAGGCCGCAGCCGGCCCGCATGACGCCGCGTATCTGTTCGATCGTTTCGTGGAGCTGATGAAGTCCGCGAAGGAAGGGAAGTGACATGCCCAAGCGCACCGATATCAAATCCGTGATGGTCATCGGCTCCGGCCCGATCGTCATCGGACAGGCCGCGGAGTTCGATTATTCGGGCACCCAGGCGTGCCGCGTCCTTCGTGAGGAGGGCATCCGCGTCATCCTCGTCAACTCCAACCCGGCCACCATTATGACCGACCCGGAGATGGCCGACGCCACCTACATCGAGCCGATCGCCACGCCGATCCTCGAGCAGATCATCGCCAAGGAACGCCCCGACGCGTTGCTGCCCACCCTGGGCGGTCAGACCGCGCTCAACGCGGCCATGGCCCTGGGCGAGGCCGGCGTGCTCAAGAAGTACAACGTCGAGCTGATCGGCGCCTCCCTTGAGGCCATCGACCGCGGCGAGGACCGCGAGCTGTTCAAGAAGGTCGTCGACGAGGCGGGCGCCGAATCCGCGCGCTCCCGCATCGCCCACAGCCTCGAGGAATGCGACCGCATCGCCGACGAGCTCGGCTATCCGCTGGTCGTGCGTCCGAGCTTCACGATGGGCGGCCTCGGCTCCGGCATCGCGCACGACGAGGAGGAGCTGCACCGCATCGCCGGCGCCGGCATCCACTATTCTCCGACCGACGAGGTGCTGATTGAGGAAGGCATCGAGGGCTGGAAGGAATTCGAGCTCGAGCTCATGCGCGACCGCAAGGACAATGTGGTCGTCGTCTGCCCGATCGAGAACGTCGACCCGGTGGGCGTGCACACCGGCGACTCGATCACCGTGGCCCCCTGCTTCACGCTGACCGACCGCGAATACCAGAAGCTGCGCGACATCGGCATCGCCATCATCCGCGGCGTCGGCGTCGACACCGGCGGCTGCAACATCCAGTTCGCCGTGCACCCCGACACCGGACGCATCATCGTCATCGAGATGAACCCGCGCGTCTCCCGCTCCTCGGCCCTCGCCTCGAAGGCCACCGGCTTCCCGATCGCCAAGATCGCCACCAAGCTGGCGCTGGGCTACACGCTCGACGAGATCCGCAACGACATCACCCAGTCCACGCCGGCCTCCTTCGAGCCGACCATCGACTACGTGGTCACCAAGGTGCCGCGCTTCGCCTTCGAGAAGTTCCCGGGCGCCGACCCGACGCTGACGACCTCGATGAAGTCCGTCGGCGAGGCCATGGCTCTGGCCGGAAACTTCCAGGAGTCGCTGGGCAAGGCCATGCGCTCCATCGACAAGCGCCATATGGGCTTCAACTGGGATGGCGACAAGCCGGGCGCCGACGAGGTGGCGGAACTGCTCGAGGCCATCCACACGCCCACCGAGGACCGCTATCTGCAGCTCATGCGCGCCATCTGGGGCGGCGCCACCATCGAGCAGCTGTTCGCGGCCACGAAGATCGATCCGTGGTTCTTGAAGCAGCTGTTCCTCATCAACAAGACGGCCATGGCCGTGCGCGAAAGCGAGACGCTGACGCCGAAGCTGCTGAAGCGCGCCAAGCTGGCAGGCCTGTCCGATCTGCAGATCGCGCATCTGCGCGGCCTGGGCGACGAGGGCGAGAACACGGTGCGCGAGCTGCGCTGGACCTACGGCCTGCGCCCCGTCTACAAGACGGTCGACACCTGCGCCGCCGAATTCGACGCGGCCACGCCGTACTACTACTCCTGCTATGCCGACGAAACCGAGGTCAAGCCGCGCCAGCGCGAGGCCGTCATCATCCTCGGCTCCGGCCCGAACCGCATCGGCCAGGGCATCGAGTTCGACTACACCTGCGTCCACGCGGTGCAGGAGCTCGGCAAGGACTATGACACGATCATGGTCAACTGCAACCCGGAGACCGTCTCCACCGATTACGACATCTCCGACCGCCTCTATTTCGAGCCGCTCACCTTCGAGGATGTGCTCGAGATCTACGAGGCCGAGAAGAAGATGGGGCCCGTCAAGGGCGTCATCGTCCAGCTCGGCGGCCAGACCCCGCTGTCCCTGGCCCAGAGGCTCAAGGACGCCGGTGTGCCGATCCTCGGCACCACGCCGGAATCCATCGATCTGGCCGAGAACCGCGAGCTCTTCGGCGAGGTGCTGCGCAAGGAGCATATGAACGCCCCGCGCTACGGCACCGCCCTGTCCCTCGAGGAGGCCCGTGAGGCCGCCCACAACATCGGCTATCCGGTGCTGGTGCGTCCCTCCTATGTGCTCGGCGGCCGTGGCATGGAGATCGTCTACGACGACGCCCAGCTCAAGAAGTACGTGGACCGCGCGCTTGCCGAGGCCCAGGCCGACACCGTGGTGTCCGGCCGTCTGCCTTCGCCGTTGCTGATCGACAAGTTCCTGCAGGACGCCATCGAGATCGACGTCGACGCGCTGTTCGACGGCGAGGAGCTTTATATCGGCGGCATCATGGAGCATGTCGAGGAGGCCGGCGTCCACTCCGGCGACGCGGCCTGCACCCTGCCTCCGTCCACCCTCTCCGACGACCAGATCCGCCGCCTCAGGGAGGGCACGCTTGCCATCGCCAAGGGCTGCCATGTGCGTGGCCTGGTCAATGTGCAGTATGCCTTCATGGCCAACACGCTGTATGTGATCGAGGCCAATCCGCGCGCCTCCCGCACCGTGCCCTTCGCCTCGAAGGCGACCGGCGTGCCGCTGTCCAAGGCCGCCGCGCGCATCATGGCGGGGGAGACCATCGCCGATCAGCGCGCCAACGGCCTGCTGCTGCCCGTGGGCGACGGCGGCACCATCCACCGCGGCCAGCAGGTCGCCGTCAAGGAATCCGTGCTGCCGTTCAAGCGTTTCCGCACGCCCGTGGGCAAGACCGTCGACGTGTTGCTGGGGCCTGAGATGCGCTCCACCGGCGAGGTCATGGGCTTCGACCGCGACTTCCCGCACGCCTTCGCCAAGAGCCAGCTCGCCGCCTACGACGGCGGCCTGCCGACCAGCGGCAACGTGTTCGTCTCGGTGAACGACACCGACAAGCGCCAGCTGCCGATGGTGGCCGTGCGCCTGATCGAACTCGGCTTCACCATCTGGGCGACCGAAGGCACCGCCTCCGTGCTGTCCCGCTATGGCATCGACGCGAAGATCGTCGATAAGATCTCCACTCGCATGGACACCGATCCCGAGGCCCCGGTCGAGGTGAACCACGCCGAGGGCTCCACCGGCAAGAACGTCGTGGAACTCGTCGAGGAGGGCAAGATCGACATGATCCTCAACACGCCCAACTCGCGTGGCTCGCGTTCCGACGGCTATTCGATCCGTGCCGCCGCCATCGCGGCCGATGTGCCCCAGTTCACGACGATGACCGAGTTCTCCGCCGTGCTGCTCGCCATCGAAGCCGTCAAGCGCAACGACTACCAGATCATGAGCATCCAGGAACATGCCCAGCAGTTGTTCGAGCTGGAAAGGCGTGAGAACCGATGACCACGGCCGTCACCGACGAGGAACTTCTGGCGCAGCGCTCCGACTTCGGGCTGCGCCTGAAGAACTCGATGGACAAATACGGTCCGTTGTGCGTCGGCATCGATCCGCACCGCCAGTTGCTGACCGATTGGGGATACAATATCGACGCCGAGGGCGCCGAGTTGTTCGCCATGCGCATGCTGCAGGCCGCGAACGGGCGCGCCGCCGCCGTCAAATTCCAGGCCCCGATGTTCGAGCGCTATGGATCCAAGGGCTTCGCGGCGTTGGAGCGCGCGCTGTATGCGGCCCGGCAGATGGGCATCATCACGATCGTCGACTGCCTGCACGGCGGTCTGAGCACGACGATCTCCTCGATAGCGGACGCCTATTTCAAACCGGGCGCGCCGTTGCTGGCCGATGCGATCACGTTGTTGCCGTATTATGGCGCGCGTTCGCTCAACAATCTCATCAACGATGCGCTCAACAACGGGCGCGGCGTGTTCATCGCCTCCCTGACCTCCAACCAGGAGGGCGCCAGCCTGCAGACCGCCATCCGTCAGACCGGCGAATACGAAGGCAAAACCGTGGCCTATGGCATCGCCAGCACCGCGCAGAAGCACAACGCCGGCATCAAAGGCATGGGCTCCGTGGGCCTGATCATCGGGGCGACCATCGGCCAGTGGCTGGATGACAGCGGCCTCGATCCCTCGGCCTTCACCGGGCCGATTCTCTCTCCCGGCTACGGCTGGCAGGGCGCCGACGCCGAGGACCTCAAAACCGTGTTCGAAGGCACCCGCGGCAATGTGCTGGTCACGGTGTCCCGCGCCATCGCCTCGAAGGGGCCGGATATCGCCGCCCTCACGCAGGCCACGGAGGCCATCGCGCTCGATGTGCGGCAGGCGCTGATGGAAGCGATGGAGGACGACCCCGACGATATGGACGATGACGAGGAGGAGACGCTATGAGCGACGCCACTCCGTCCGGACGCCTGATCGTGCTTTCCGGCCCGACGGCCGTCGGCAAGGGCACGGTGGAGGCCTGCCTGCGCGAGAGGCACCCCGAGGTATGGGTGTCCGTCTCCGCCACCACGCGCGCGCCGCGGCCGGGGGAGGAGAACGGCCGGGAATATTGGTTCCTGACCGAGGAGCAATTCCTCGCAGGCGAACATGCCGGCGAGTTCCTGGAAACCGCCGTCGTGCATGGCATGGCCCACTACGGAACCCCGTTGAAGCCGGTTCAGGAGCATCTGGCCGCCGGAGTGCCGACGATTCTTGAGATCGATCTGCAGGGCGCCCGCCGTGTGCGCGAACGCGCAGCGGAACTGGGGCTTGAGGTCGTGTATGTCTTCATCGCGCCTCCCAGCTTCGACGAGCTCAAGCGCCGTTTGATCGGCCGGGGCACGGAGACCCCCGAGCAGCAGTCACGCCGTCTCGAAACCGCCAAGGTCGAGCTCGCCGCCGAATCCGAATTCGACATCGTCATCGTCAACGACGAGGTCGAGCGCGCGGCCGACGAGCTCTGGCAGGTCATCGCCACCGAATACGGACTGTGATAAGCAGCTTGCTCACCTCAGTACGAAACTTGTCATCCTGAGCGAGCGGAGCGAGTCGAAGGATCTCGTAAACAAGAACGCCGACTGGCAATGCCAGCCGGCGTTCTTTCGTCTATAAGCGACTCAGGCTCAGGCGAGTCCCGAAAGCCTATTGATCAGCTCCGGGTCCCTGGTGGCACCCTTGTCCGCGGAGCGGGCGAAGGCGGCATACGCCTTGAGCGCCTGGCTCACATGGCGGTCGCGGTGGGCCACATAGCCGTCGCCGGCTTCGAGCTCGGCGCGGCGCTCGGCCAGCTGGTCGTCGGTCAGCTCCACGTTCACCGAACGGTTCTCGATGTCGATATCGATGATGTCGCCGGTCTTGATGAGCGCGATCGGTCCCTTGTTCGCGGCCTCGGGGGCGATGTGGCCGATGGCCAGGCCGGAGGAGCCGCCGGAGTAGCGGCCGTCGGTGAGCATGGCGACCTGCTTGCCGATGCCCTTGCCCTTGACGAAGGAGGTCGGGTAGAGCATCTCCTGCATGCCCGGGCCGCCCTTCGGGCCCTCGTAGCGGATGACAAGCGCCATGCCGGGCTTCAGGGTGTCGTTGAGGATGACCTCGATGGCCTGCTCCTGCGATTCGACGACCAGCGCCGGTCCGCGGAACTTCCAGATCTCCTCGGGCACACCCGCGGTCTTGACCACGCAGCCGTCGGGCGCGAGGTTGCCGCGCAGCACGGCCAGACCACCTTCGTGGATCTCCGGATGGTCGATGTCGTGGATGGCGCCGTTGACGCGGTCGGTGTCGAGCGAATCGAACAGGGTCTCATGCGTCCACGGTTCGGGGGAGACGATATGGCCCGGAGCCGCCAGATACATGTGCCTGGCTTCCTCGGTGCAGGTGGGGCGCATGACGTCCCAATCGTTGAGCTTGTCCTCGAGCGTCCTGTAGTCGATGGAATGCACGTCGCGGTGCAGCTTGCCGGCGCGGTCGAGCTCGCCCAGGATGCCGGTGATGCCGCCGGCGCGATGCACGTCGGAGATCTCCCACTTGCCGGAGGGGCTGGCCTTGCAGATGCAGGGCACGGTGTGGCTGATGCGCTCGATGTCGTCGAGCGTGAAGTCCACGTCGGCGCTCTGCGCCATGGCGAGGATATGCAGCACGGTGTTGGTGGAGCCGCCCATGGCCACATCCATGGTCATCGCGTTCTCGAAGGCCTTCTTGGTGGCGATGGAGCGCGGCAGCACGGAGGCGTCGTCCTCGTCGTAGTACTGGTGCGCGATCTTGACGACCTGTTGCGCGGCGCGCTTGAACAGGTCCTTGCGGAAGCCATGGGAGGCCAGGATGGTGCCGTTGCCGGGCAGGGCCAGGCCGATGGCCTCGGTCAGGCAGTTCATCGAGTTGGCCGTGAACATGCCGGCGCAGGAGCCGCAGGTGGGGCACACGGTCTTCTCGTAGGCCAGCAGGTCCTCCTCGGACACGTTGTCGTCGGCGGTGGCATACATCACGGAGATGAGGTCGGTGTTCTTCTTCACGGTGCCGTCGGCCAGCACGGTGGTGCCGGCCTCCATCGGGCCGCCGGAGACGAAGACGGTGGGGATGTTCAGGCGCAGCGCGGCCATGAGCATGCCCGGCACCACCTTGTCGCAGTTCGGGATGCAGATCAGCGCGTCGGCGCAGTGCGCGTTGCACTGGTATTCGACGGTGTCGGCGATGATGTCGCGGCTCGGCAGCGAGTAGAGCATGCCGGTGTGGCCCATGGCGATGCCGTCGTCGACGGCCATCGTGTTGAACTCGCGCGGGATGCCGCCGGCCTCCTTGATGGCGTCGGAGACGATGCGTCCCACCTTGTTGAGGTGCACGTGTCCGGGCAGGAACTCGTCGAAGGAGTTGGCGATGGCGATGATCGGCTTCTTGCCCATATCGTCGCCGCTGACGCCCGCCGCACGGTAGAGGGCTCGCGCGCCTGCGAAGACGCGACCTTTCATGATTTTTTCAGAGCGCATTTCCATGCCTTCCATTCAAGTCCTCCAACGGGACACTCCCAAGCCGCCACCCACATGGTGGAATGGCCGCGCACGCAAGGCGGGGCATGGGAACAGGTCCGGCGCCGCGGCTATAATCCACTTGGCTTGACCTAAAGGAACACGCGCGTAGGAGAATTCACATGGCTTTTGGCACCGCACCCACCCCGACCGGACTTGCGAACCCGCCGATCGACGATCTCATGGAGCACGCCGACTCGAAGTACGCGCTCGCGATCTTCGCGGCCAAGCGCGCGCGCCAGATCAACTCCTATTTCACCCAGCTCAACGAGGGCCTGCTGCAGAACGTGGGCCCGCTGGTCGAATACCAGAACCAGGAGAAGCCGCTGTCGATCGCGTTCCGCGAGATCAACGACGGCCTGCTCGAGGAGACGCTCGGCGAGGACGATATGAGCGAGGGCAACTGACCGTCGGTTTCGCCCTCGACGTAACTTTTCAGGTCGCCGTCTTGCCTGCGGGCAAGGCGGCGACTATTTTTATCGCCGTATCATTGTGCCCCGCCATGCGCGGGGCGATAAGTCCGAAAGAGGGATGATATGACAGAACGCAAGCTGATCTCCGCCGAGTCGGTGACCGAGGGGCACCCCGACAAGGTCTGCGATCAGATTTCCGACGCGATCCTCGACGATCTGCTGGCCCAGGATCCCACCTCCCATGTCGCCGTCGAGACCTGCGCGGCCACCGGCGTGTTCATGGTGTTCGGCGAGGTGACGAGCGAGGGATACGTCGACGTGCAGTCCAAGGTGCGCGAGGTGCTGCGGCGCATCGGCTACACCTCCTCCGAAGTGGGGCTCGACGCCGACTCCTGCGGTGTGGTCGTGGCCATCACCGGGCAGAGCGCCGAGATCAACCAAGGCGTGCGCCGGCTGGCGGGGGACAGGGAATCCACCGCCAGCCGCGAGGAGCGATATGAGGCGCAGGGCGCCGGCGATCAGGGCGTGATGTTCGGATACGCCACCGACGAGACGAAGACGCTGATGCCGCTGCCGATCTATCTGGCGCACCGTCTCGCCTTCCGCCTGGCGCAGGTGCGCAAAAGCGGCGAGGTGCCGCATCTGCGCCCCGACGGCAAGACCCAGGTGACCGTCGAATACGACGCCGACGACCGCCCGATGCGCATCGACACCGTGCTGATCTCCACCCAGCATGATCCCGAGGCCACGCGGGAGTGGCTGGCCTCGCAATTGAAGGAGCATGTCATCGACCCGGTGCTCGACGAGGCCCTGGGCGACGGGGTGCGTCATGACGATTACCGCCAGCTGGTCAACCCGACCGGTTCCTTCGTGCTCGGCGGCCCGGCCGCGGACGCCGGACTGACCGGACGCAAGATCATCGTCGACACCTATGGCGGCGCGGCCCATCATGGCGGCGGCGCCTTCTCCGGCAAGGACCCGAGCAAGGTCGACCGTTCCGCCGCCTATGCGACGCGCTGGGTGGCCAAGAACATCGTCGCCGCCGGGCTGGCGCACAAGGTCGAGGTGCAGGTGGCCTATGCCATCGGCGTCGCCGAACCGGTCAGCGTCAACGTCGAGACCTTCGGCTCCGAGATCGGCGTGACCCGCGGGCAGATCGCCGCCGCCGTGCGCAAGGTCTTCGACCTGCGCCCCGCCGCCATCATCGACGAGCTCGACCTGAAGCGTCCGATCTACGAGGAGACCGCCGCATACGGCCATTTCGGACGCGACGACGCCGAATTCCCCTGGGAGCGCACCGACAGGGTCGACGAACTCAAGGCGGCCATCGCCGCGCTGTGATGTGACATCCTTTCCGCGGGCCCGACCGGCACTCACCGGTCGGGCCCGCGTCATATTCGAGGAAATATCCTCTGCGAGAAAACCGGCGTTTCCTTGAGAAAGCGGTACTACGCTTCACCTGTGGTTTGGTGTTTTTCTAGGGGTCGGGAGGTTCATCTATGTCCGGTATGTCCGTATGCGATATGGTCGCCTTGTTCCTCAAGGACGACACTCCGCTGAGAATCGACGCCTTCGACGGATCGTCCTTCGGTCCGTCCGACGCTCCGCTGCATCTGGTCGTGCGCAATTCGCGCGCCGTGTATTACATGGTCGACAATCCTAACGAACTGGGATTGGCACGCGCCTATCTGCAGGGCGACATCGATTCGCCGGATCTGAAGCCCGGCGATCCCTACGAGGTGTTCAAACAGCTGACCTCGCTCAAGGGCCATACGCGCAGGCCCAATCCCGCCGGTCTGGCGCGGGCATTGGCGACCGTCGCTTCGCACGGCATCCATCATCCGGCGGCGCCCTCGATCGAAGGGCCGAGCAAGTTGAAGCGTCTCGCCGAGGGGCTGACGCCGCATTCGAAGGCCGGCGACGCTGCCACGGTCAGCTATCACTACGACCAGTCGAACGACTTCTACCGCATGTTCCTGGGTCCCTCCATGACCTATACCTGCGCGGTGTTCGACTCGCCCAACGACACGCTCGAAGAGGCGCAGAAGCGCAAGCTCGACCTCGTGCTCGACAAACTGAACCTGAAGCCCGGCGACCGGCTGCTCGACATCGGCTGCGGCTGGGGCTCGATGGAGATCGAGGCCGCCAAGCGCGGCATCCATGTGCTCGGCGTGACGCTGGCCGAGGAGCAGGTCGCCTGGGGCCAGGATTGGATCCGCCGAGAAGGTCTGGAGGATCTCGCCGAGATCCGACTCATGGACTACCGCGACGTGCCCGAGGGCGATTTCGACGGCATCTGCTCGCTGGGCATGATGGAGCATGTCGGCGTCAGGCATTACCCGGCCTACTTCCAGGAGATCTACGACAAGCTCAAGCCCGAGGGCATGCTGCTCAACCATCAGATCACGCGCACGAACTCCTATGTGGGCAAATCGGCCGGTCCGTTCATCGACCGGTATATCTTCCCCGACGGCGAGCTCGCCTCTCCGGGCGAGATCGAGACGAAGATCCACGACACCGGCTTCGAGGTGATCCATGAGGAGAACCTGCGCCAGCATTACGCGATGACCCTGCACCGCTGGAACGCCAACCTGCAGGAGCACTGGAGCGAGGCGGCCGCGATGGTCGGCGAGCCCAAGGCCCGCCTGTGGGGCCTCTACATGGCCGGATGCGCGCTCAACTTCGAGCTCAACACCATCCAGATCCACCAATACCTCTGCGTCAAGCCGCCGGTCGGCCACGGCGCCACCTATCCTCTTCGTCCTTGGTGGCTCTGAAGCGATAAGTATCATGTAATCCATGAGCACGATGGACGCCGAGCAGCCGGCGCTTGACGGGCTGGCCCCGCGCAAGCGCCGGCGCCGCGCGCCCACGGTCCACACGCCGGCGGCGGAAAACCCGATCGCCCGCGTCGTGCTCGATGTGCAGGCCACGCATCTGGGCCAGACCTTCGACTATCTCGTCGACGAGCGGCAATCCGAGGATGCCCGCCCCGGCGCGCTGGTGCGCGTGCGATTCGGCGGCCGCCGTGTGTCCGGCGTGATATGGGAACGCGCTTCGCAAAGCCACACCGCCGCCTCGGCCCTGCGATATCTCGAGCGTGTGCTGAGCCCCGATATCCTCGTGCCCGAATCCCTGCGCGGCGACATCGCCGCCATCGCCGACGCCTATGGCGGCACGCGCGCCAATATCCTGCGCCTCGCCGTGCCTCCGCGCGTGGCCAAGGTGGAGGCCGAACAACGGTTGGTCTCCTCGTTCTCACGGCCCCCGGTCGGCGGCGAATGCAATGGCAGCGCCCAGGACGAGGCCCTGAGCCATGCCGATGCCGCCATGTTCGCCTCCTATGACCGTGCGGCGCGCCTGCATAACGCCCTGCGCTCCACCGGATTCGCATCCTTCGTCCTCGACCCGTTGCCAGGCGTCGGCCAGGCCGCCCGATGCCTGGCGTGGATGGCCGCGACCGCGCTCGCCGCGGGCCGCCCGGCCGTGGTCGTGCTGCCCGGCGTCAAGGAGACCGAGGACGTGATGGCCGCCCTGCGTGCGCTGGGACTCAAGCCCTTCGCCCCGCCGAAGGGCGGCGAGAACACCGGGGCCGGCGGCTGGCGCGGCGATGTGGCCGTGCTGAACGCCCAGATGCCGGCCGCCGACCGATACCGGGCCTATTTCGCGGCCGCCACCGGGCAGGTCCGCTGCGTGATCGGCTCGCGCGCCGCCATGTACGCTCCGGTCGAGGGGCCGGCCCTGTTCGCCATCATGGACGACATCGCCTATCAGCAGGCCGACGGCATGATGCCCTATGCGCAGGCGCGCGGCGTGCTGCGGCTGCGGGCCCGTCGGCGCGGCGGCGTGTTCGTCGCGCTTGCCAACGCGCGCAGCCCGATCAGCCAACGCGAGGTCGCGGGGCGGCTGGAGGACATCGAGCTGACCGGCCCTTCCGAGGCCATCCGCCCGTTGCCGACCGTGGCCAAGGACGTCAGCCCGTGGATCCGCTGGCTCAACCGCGCCGAGCTGGCGCGTCTGGCCGACCCGAGCATCGGCGCGCGCGTGCCGCACACCGCCGTCGCCAACATCCGGCAGGCCCTCGATGCCGGGCCCGTGCTGTTCTCGATTCCCGCCGACGGCGTGGCCGATGCGCTCAGCTGCGCCAAGTGCCTGCGCCAGGCCCGCTGTCCGCGCTGCACCGGGCCTCTGGAACATGCCGCCGGCGCGCGTGTGCCGCGCTGCCGCTGGTGCGGCAAGGCCGCGGTCAACTGGGTCTGCCCGCATTGCCAAGGCGAACGACTGAGGGTCGTGCGCGTCGGCGCGGCCGGCACCGCGGCCGAATTGCAGGGACTGTTCCGCGGCGTGCGCATCGTGCTGTCGAGTCCTTCGCAGCCCGGGGGAGTGGTGCGAGAGATTCCGGCGGGACCGATGATCGCCGTGGCCACGCCCGGCGCCGAGCCGCGGGTGCGCACGCCGGGCGGGCTGGACGGCGAATATGCCGCCGTGGCCGTGCTCGACGCCTGGACGAGCCTGTACAAACCCGGGGTGGATGCGCGCGTCGACACGCTGGCCGACTGGATGCGGGCCGTCTCGCTGTGCGCGCCCAGGGCGCGCGGCGGCCAGGCCCTGCTGCTGGGGGAAAGCGACCCCGTCATCGCGCAGTCGCTGATGTTGTGGGATTCGTCGCTGCTGGCCGCCCGCGAACTGGCGGAACGGGCCGAGACCGGGCTGCCGCCGGCGTTGGCGGCCGCCTGCGTGTGGGGCCGGCGCGACGCCGTGGGCGGTTTGCTGCGCCACGTCGGCGCGCTCGGCGGCGATATGGCCGTCGTGCTCGCGGCTCCATCGGCCGGGGAGGGGGGCGCGTCGAACGGCGCTCCGGCGGCGATGGACCTGCCCGCCGTGCTGGGACCTGTGCCGATACCACAGCCGCGCACCGTCGACGCACGCGAACTCGAGGGAACCGCCGACCGCGTCAAGGCGGTCGTGCGCGCGCCCATATCCTGCCGCGCCGAGCTGGCCGAGCGTCTGCGCCGCGAGGTGGCGCGCCACGTCGCCTCGCGCGAACGCGGCGAGCTGCGGTTCCAACTCGATCCCAAGGACCTGATCTGACGCCGCGCCGTGTCAGACAGTGACGGTATTGTGGGGCGGTTGTAACCAGACCCCAAACCGTTCAAACCAGAAGGTGCATTGTGGCTCAGTCCAAACTCGATGAAGTCGTCTCCCTCGCCAAACGCCGCGGATTCGTGTTCCCCGCCGGCGAGATCTACGGCGGCACCCGTTCCGCATGGGACTACGGTCCCCTCGGCGTGGCGCTGAAGGACAACATCAAGCGCGAATGGTGGCGTTCGATGGTCGTCACGCGCGGCGACGTCGTCGGCGTGGACACCTCCATCATCCTGCCGCCGGCCGTGTGGGTGGCCTCGGGACATGTGAGCGTGTTCAACGATCCGCTCGTCGAATGCCTCAACTGCCACAAGCGCAACCGCGCCGACAAGCTCGAGGAATCCTATGCCGAGAAGCATGGCGACCAGCTGCCGGAGAACGGCCTCAAGGACATCGCGTGCCCCGACTGCGGCACCCGCGGCCAGTGGACCGAGCCGCGTGACTTCAATATGATGCTGCGCACGCATCTGGGACCGGTCGAGGACGAGAACAGCCTGCATTATCTGCGTCCCGAGACCGCGCAGGGCATCTTCGTGGACTTCAAGAACGTCATGACCTCCTCGCGCTCCAAGCCGCCGTTCGGCATCGCGAACATGGGCAAGTCCTTCCGCAACGAGATCACGCCCGGCAACTTCATCTTCCGCACCCGTGAGTTCGAGCAGATGGAGATGGAGTTCTTCGTCGAGCCCGGCACCGACGAGGACTGGCACCAGTATTGGATCGACGCGCGCACGCAGTGGTACATCGACCTCGGCGTCAAGCCGGAGAACCTGCGCCACTACGAGCATCCCAAGGAGAAGCTCTCCCACTACTCGAAGCGCACCGTCGACATCGAATACAAGTTCGGTTTCCAGGGCTCCGACTGGGGCGAGCTCGAGGGCATCGCCAACCGCACCGACTTCGACCTGACGGCCCATTCGAAGCACTCCGGCGAGGACCTGAGCTACTTCAACCAGGCCACCGGCGAGAAGTACATTCCCTATGTCATCGAACCGGCCGCCGGTCTGACCCGTTCCCTCATGTGCTTCCTCGTCGACGCCTACGACGTGGACGAGGCGCCGAACACCAAGGGCGGCGTCGACAAGCGCACGGTGCTGCGCCTCGATCCGCGCCTGGCCCCGGTCAAGGCCGCCGTGCTGCCGCTGAGCAAGAAGCCCGAGCTGCAGAACGTGGCCCAGAGGCTCGCCTCCGACCTGAGGCAGAACGAGTGGATGATCGACTACGACGAGGCCGGCGCCATCGGCCGCCGCTACCGCCGCGAGGACGAGATCGGCACCCCGCTGTGCATCACCGTCGACTTCGACACGCTCGATGACCAGGCCGTGACGATCCGCGACCGCGACACGATGGCCCAGGAACGCGTCGCGCTCGACAAGGTGCGCGATTACGTCGCCGAGCGCATCGGAGAGAAGCGCGTGTCCGTGCCGGCCAAGCCCGTCTCCATGGGCGGCGAGGCATGGCCGGAATCCGTCCATATCCAGGAAGCCGGCGGCCTCTACTGAGTTAACGGCCTCGTCACCCCATGACCGGAGCTCTCCTCTTGTCATTCCGAGTGAGCGAGCCCCCTTTTGTCATTCTGAGCGAGCGGAGTTCCGTTTCGTCATTCTGAGCGAGCGAAGCGAGTCGAAGAATCCCCATGCCCACCGCATCCGGATTCCCCGGCTCGCTTCGCTGGCATAACGGCGCTATGCAAAGGACAGCCATGCCTGAACACGAATATGTATATGACGTGCGCGAGGACTGCCGGACCGGGGAGGATCCGCGTTCGGGATCCTTCGGCTCCGCCCTGACGGGCTCCGCTCAGGATGACAAGAAGAGTGGTGCAGGCCCTGTTCAGGATGAGAACAAGGGCTATTCGGGCTCTGCTCAGGATGACGGGGAACATCGCGATGACAAAAAGCCGGTAATCGCGCCGGTGCGGCTCGGGAACATCACGGTGCCGACGCCCGTCGTGCTGTCTCCGATGGCGGGGGTGACGAACTGGCCGTTCCGCGTGATCTGCGAGGAATACGGTCCCGACGGCCTCTATGTCGCGGAGATGATCACGGCCCGCGCGTTGGTCGCCCGCAATCCCAAGGCGCTGCGCCTGACCCGTTTCGCGCCCAGCGAACGCGTCCGTTCGCTGCAGCTCTACGGCGTCAACCCCTCGATCACCGAACAGGCCGCCAGAATCGTCATCGACGAGGGCATGGCGGATCATGTCGACCTCAACTTCGGCTGCCCTGTGCCCAAGGTCACCCGCCGTGGCGGCGGCTCGGCCCTGCCATGGAAAACCGACATCTTCACCGAGCTGCTGCGCCGTGTCGTCGCCGTGTGCGAGCCGGCCGGGGTTCCGGTCACCGCGAAGATCAGGGTCGGCATCGACCATGCGCACGAGACCTTCCTCGAAGCCGGGCATATCGCCCAGGAGGAGGGGTGCGCCGCCGTCACGCTGCATGCGCGCACCACGGCCGAATATTACGGCGGACACTCCGACTGGTCCCGTATCGGCGAGCTCAAGACCGCCCTCGACATCCCGGTGTTCGGCAACGGGGATATCTGGGGCGCCGACGATGCGATTGCGATGATCCGCGAAACCGGCTGCGACGGCGTGGCCATCGGCCGCGGCTGCCAGGGCCGGCCATGGCTGTTCGCCGACATCAAGCGAGCCTTCGAGGGCTCCGACGAACGCATCAACCCCACGCTCGGCGAGGTGTGCGCGGTCATCGCGCGCCATGCGCGCCTGTTGGCCGAGTTCTACGACGGCGACGAGCGCATGGCCGTGCATGATCTGCGCAAGCACATCGCCTGGTATTTGAAGGGCTTCCCGGTGGGCGGCTCGACGCGCAAGGCCTTCATGGAGTGCGAGACGCTCGCCGACGTGGAGCGCGAGATCGGCAGGCTCGATCCGTCGATCGTCTTCCCGCCGCGCGTGGTCGACAAGCCGCGCGGCCGCGTGCGCTTCGCCAAGAAGGTCCATCTGCCCTATGGATGGCTCGATTCGCGCACCACCACGCATGCCGAGCGGGAGGCCCTGTTCGGCGACGATCCGCTCGACGCCGGCTACTGAGCATCGCAGCCCGCCGACTCCATGGACGTCCGTGGGGACTCATGGGGAATCCTAGGGCCGAATGGGGCACACACGCCTGACGATATGCGTCGAAACGGCGTGCCCCTGCGCTATTGTTGGGCGTAACCGTGAAGTGTGGACAGGAGAATTGACGTGAGCGAGATTGCCCAGCCTGAGTTCAACGACAAGACCAATATCAAGGTCGTCGGTGTCGGTGGCGCCGGCGGCAACGCCGTCAACCGCATGATCGCAGAGGGACTGCAGAACGTCGAGTTCGTGGCGATCAACACCGATGCGAAGGATCTGCTGCGTTCCGACGCCGATGTGAAGATCTCGCTGTCCGATGCCTCCAGCCGAGGCCTGGGCGCCGGCGCCGACCCGGAGAAGGGCTGCAAGGCGGCGCAGGACCACCAGTCCGACATCGAGGAGTCCCTCAAGGGCGCCGACATGGTCTTCGTGACCTGCGGCGAGGGCGGCGGCACCGGCACCGGCGCCAGCCCGATCGTCGCGCGCGCGGCGAAGCAGCAGGGTGCCCTGACCATCGCCGTCGTCACGCGTCCGTTCTCCTTCGAAGGCCCGCAGCGCGCGGCCTCCGCCGATCTGGGCATCGACAATCTGCGCAACGAGGTCGATGCGCTGATCGTCATCCCCAACGACCGTCTGCTCGAGCTTTCCGATCGCACGATCAGCATCATGGACGCTTTCAAAACCGCGGACACGGCGCTGCTGGCGGGCGTGCAGGGCATCACGGACCTCATCACCTCCAATTCCTACATCCATGTCGACTTCTCCGATGTCACCGCCATCCTGCGGGGCGCGGGCACGGCCCTGTTCGGCATCGGCTCCGCGCGCGGCGAAGATCGCGCCACCCAGGCCGCCGAGCTGGCCATCAGCTCGCCGCTGCTCGAGGAGAGCATCGAAGGCGCCCACGGCGCGCTGATCAATGTGGCCGGCCCGACCGACATCGGCATCCAGGAGGCCTCCGCCGCCGTCGAGCTGGTGCGCAAGGCCATCCATCCCGAGGCGCAGATCATCTGGGGCCTGGCCCTCGACGACGCCTATGGCGACGAGGTGCGCATCACCGTCATCGCCGCCGGGTTCGATATGGCATCGAAGAAGGCCGGCGCGCAGCCGGCCGTCCAGCCCGTGGCCACGCCGGCCGCCGATGCCGCGGACAACGCCGGCAACGGCCGGTCCGGATCCTCCGAAGCGCAGCCCGGGGCCCAGGCCACGCCGACGGTGCCCGATTTCGCTCCGATCTCCGGCGATGCCGCCTCGATGCCGCTGGACGACTCGACCTCCGAGCACCCGGCCATCAGCGCCAACGATCCGGGCGACCTTGACATCCCCGACTTCCTTCGCTGAACCGAAAGGACACCGATATGGCAGGCTTCATGAAGAACGCGATGTCCTATCTGGGCATGACCGACGTGGCCGAGGACGATGACCTCCTCGACGAGGAGCCGGAGGCGAAGACCTCTTCCTTCGACTCGGACCACTCCGTCACGCCGATGTCGTCCGCCGCTCCGGCCGTGACCGCGCCCTCGGCCTCGCGCGAGTCGAATCCCTTCCAGAGCCGTGTCAGCCGCATCACGACGATCCACCCCAAGTCCTATGAGGACGCGCAGCTCGTCGGCCGCGCGATTCGCGACGGCGTGCCGGTCGTCCTCAATCTGACGGGCGTGGCCGAGGCCGTCGCCTATCGCATCGTCGACTTCTCCGCCGGCGTCGTCTTCGGCGTGCGCGGCTCCATCGAGCGCGTCACCCCGCGCGTGTTCCTCCTGAGCCCGGCCCAGGTGAACATCAAGGTCGAGGAGCCCTCCTCCGCCGGTTCCGCGCACGATTTGTTCGCCGACTGAGCCCCGTTCCGGCCCGCATCGCTTTCTTCAACGCGCCCGTGCTTTCGGGCGCGTTGTGTATTGTGGGGTGGCATGCTGCTTCTGCTGATTTCCCGCATCCTCGACGTTCTCATCGGCGCCTATATCATGGTGCTCTTCGCGCGCATGATCCTCGACTGGACCAGCATGCTCGCCCCGCGCTGGTATCCGCGCGGCATCGCCGCCTCGCTGATCGACATCGTCTACCGTCTCACGGAACCTCCGCTGCGCTGGCTGCGCCGCTACATCCCCCCGCTGCAGATGGGGCCGATCGCCTTCGACGTGAGCTTCATCGTCCTGTATTTCGCGCTGGTGGTGCTTCAGGTCATCCTATGACCGGGAACATGGCCCCGCATGGGGAATATGGCGGCCGCTGTGGGCGCAATGCGTGATAGAGTTGTGTGCTGATACCAACACAGCGAGGCACAGCCCCAAAGCGAGGTGTATGATTTATGGCTCTCTTGACGCCGCAGGACATTAGGACCCATACCTTCTCCACGGTCCGTTTCAAGGAAGGATACGACGTCGACGAGGTCGACGACTTCCTGGACCAGATCACGGAGACGGTCGAGGCGCTGGGCAAGCAGGCGGTCTCGGGCGGACAGGCGACCCAGTCGCTCGGCCCGGATGTCGCCGGACTGAACACGAAGATCTCCGAGCTGACCGCGCAGGTGCAGCAGCTCTCCCAGGAGAACGAAGGCCTCAAGGCCGCTCAGGCCGCCGCCTCCGGCGATGATGAAGCAGTCAAGGCCGCCCAGGAGATCGCGCAGGCCAATGCCGCCAAGCTTGCCGAGGCCGAGGAATCCAACCACACGCTGGCCGCGGCCAACGAGCAGCTCAAGGACCAGGCGGACCGTCTGTCCGCGCAGGTCGACCAGCTGACCGCTCAGGTGGCGCAGGCCTCCGGCGATCAGGACGCCGTCTCCCAGCAGATCGCCGCTGTCCAGTCCGAGCGTGATCAGTTCCGCGCCCAGAGAGAGGATCTGAGCCGTCAGCTCGCCGACGCGCAGCAGGCCGCCTCGCAGGTCGAGGACCTGACGCGTCAGCTCGCCGAGGCGCGCCAGCGCGAAGAGCAGCTGCGCGAGCAGGTGGCCAAGGTCGAGCCGAACACCGAGACCGGCAGCCTGCAGAAGATCGCCGGCGCCGCCGGCTCCGCGGCCTCCGACCCGGAGCGTGCCACCGCGATGCTCACGCTGGCCATGCAGCTGCACGACCAGTACGTCGACAAGGGCAAGGCCAAGGCCAAGGAGATCACCGACGCCAGCCAGGCCAAGTACGAGGAGCTGGTCACCAAGGCCAACGACTACTCCGACCGCACCCGCTCCGAGGCCGACCAGTACAACGAGCGCGTCCACACCGATGCTGATGCTTATTCGGCGAAGACCCGTTCCGATGCGGACGCCTATGCGGATCAGACGCATAAGGACGCCGACGCGTATTCCGCCCAGGTCCATCAGGATGCCGATGCTTATTCAGCGAAGACCCGTTCCGATGCGGACGCCTATGCGGATCAGACGCATAAGGACGCCGACGCGCAGTCCGCCCAGATCCATCAGGATGCGGATGCCTATTCGGCCAAGACCCGTCAGGAAGCCGACGAATACTCGGTCAGGACCCGTCAGGATGCCGACGTCTATTCGAAGGACAAGCACTCCGACGCCGATCAGTACGAGACCGACGTGCAGAACCGCGCCGCCGAGAACGACAGGAAGGTGCGCGCCGAGTCCGAGGAATACTCGAGGAACACGCGCAACGCCGCCGACGATTACGCCCAGCAGGTGCGCGACAACCTCGCCCAGCAGGCCAAGGTCGTCGAGGGCAACATCCAGGGCCTCAAGCAGTTCGAGACCGAATATCGCGCTCGCCTGACCGAGTTCCTCGGCCAGCTGGTCTCCCAGGTCACCGATACGAACAACTACGCCAGCACCGAGCAGGCGGGCAAGTGATCCGGGACTGACCTCGATATGGTCCATAAGGACAACCAAGGAAGACGGCTGCGCGTGCGCGCGGCCGTCTTCGCATGCATTGCGGTGGCCGCGCTGGCCATCGACCAACTCACCAAGATGTGGGCGCAGATCGCATTGGCCGACGGGCGGAGCGTGCGCGTCATCCCAGGCCTGCTGTCGTTCACGCTTGTGCATAATCCCGGCGCCTCGCTGGGCATGGGGTCCTCGGCGACATGGATGATCTCGCTGCTGGCCATCGCCGCCTGCGTCGTGCTCGCCGTGCTCGCCGTGCGCACGGTGTCGATGCGCTGGACCGCGCTGCTGTCATTGGCATTCGCCGGCGCGTTGGGCAATCTCATCGACCGCGTGGCCTATGCCGATGGTTTCCTCAATGGCAAGGTCGTCGATTTCCTTGACTACGGCTGGTCGGTGGGCAATGTCGCCGATGTCTTCCTCATGGCCGCGGGCATTGGCATCGTCGTCATGCTGGTGCTCGACGTGCCCTTCTCCGCCCGCTCCGTGGAGCGGCAGGAGCGGCTTGCCTCGCAGGTCCCGGATACGCCGGCTGAATCGGATGGCGGTGATCGATCCATTGCCGACGCGGCTGACGCAGCCGTCGCGCAGGAGCGTGATGCCTGATGCCGTCCCGCATGGTGCCCGCCCCCGACGCCCTCATCGGCAAGCGTTTTGATGTCGCCGTCTCCAAGATGCTCGGTGTGTCCCGTTCCAAGGCCGCCGACCTCATCGACTCCGGTCAGGCGCGCGTGCTTGGGCGCGATATCGCGCGTTCCGGCGCGCTGATGGCGGGGGATACCGTCGAATTCGATATCGCCGAGGAAATCCATGAGCCCGAGCCCATCTGCAACGACATGGCCGTCGTCTATGAGGACGAGGACGTGGTCGTGGTCGACAAGCCCGTGGGCGTCGCCGCGCATGCCTCGGTCGGCTGGACCGGCCCCACCGTGCTCGGTTCCTTGAGAGACCGCGGCGTGCATATCACTTCCTATGGCGCGGCGGGGCGCGAAGGCATCGTCTCCCGGCTTGACGTGGGCACCTCCGGCTTGATGCTCGTATGCAAATCCGAACTCGCCTATGTCGAGATGCGCCGGCAGTTCGCCGAGCATGAGGTCGTCAAAACCTACCATGCGCTTGCGCAAGGGCGTCTGAAGCAGAACAAAGCCACGATCGAGGCACCGATCGGGCGCGCCAAGGTCTCCGACTTCCGCTTCTGCGTCACGCCGGCGGGCAAACCAGCCGTCACCCATTGGGATGTGATGGAGCGCTTCGGCTCCGAGGCCACGCTGGTCAAGGTCAATCTGGAGACCGGGCGCACGCATCAGATCCGCGTGCATTTCTCCTCGATCGGGCACCCCCTGGTGGGGGACCCGATGTATGGCGCCAATCCCGTGTTGGCCGCCGCCCTTGGCCTCGAACGCCAGTGGCTGCACGCCACCCGCCTTGAGTTCCGACATCCGCGCACCCATGTGTGGACCACTGTTTGCGCGGAATATCCCGCGGATCTGTCTCACGCCCTCGACCTCATCCGCGCCCGCCATGCCGAGGACGACGATACTGTGAATTAAGACAGGTCGTGGAACGGAAACGGCCCTCTTCGAACAACGAAAACGAGGATGATATGACGCGCAGAGCTCTTATCGTGGTGGATGTGCAGCCGACTTTCTGCGAGGGAGGCGAACTCGGTGTGGACGGCGGCAATGCCGTCGCCGAGCGCATCGCCGCCTTCGTCGCGGCCCATCGCTCCGACTATGTCTACATCGCCACCACGCAGGACTGGCATATCGAACCGGGCTCGCACTGGTCCGACGAGCCCGACTTCGTCGACACTTGGCCCGTGCATGGCAAGGCGGGCACGCCGAACGCCGCGCTGCACCCGGCGATCGCGGCGCTCGGCATCGAGCACCATTTCAAGAAGGGCCAGTATTCGGCGGCGTATTCCGGTTTCGAAGGCATCGAGGACAATTCCGACGCCATCCAGACGCGCGCCGAGGTCGAGGCCGGGCTTGAGGCGGGGCATACGCTGGCCAATGCGCTCGCCGACGCCGATGTCAGCGCGGTCGATGTGGTCGGCATCGCCGAATCCCACTGCGTCAAGGAAACCGCGCTCGATGCGCAGCGCCTTGGCTACGACGTGCGTGTGTTCACCGATCTGACCGTGCCGGTTTCCGCGGAACTCGGCGAGGCGGCCCGCCGCGAGATGGCCGACGTCGACATCGAGCTCGTCGATTCCGCGCAGGCGTAGGAATCGCATTCCGACGGGGCGATTCCGGCTCTTACTTGTTATCCGCTCCGTTATCCGCGCGCCGGCAGATCCGCCCGCTCGACCAGCCGCGCCATCTGCACGCGTCCCATCGCGAGCTTGTCGCCGGCGCTCGACAGGTGCGCCTTCGCCGTGCGCTCCGAGATGAACATCTGTGCGGCGATTTCCGCATTCGTGCATCCCTCGGCGGCGAGCAGCACGGCTTGGCGCTCGCGTTCGGGCAACGCGTCGAGCAGGGCGCGGGCCGCGTCGCGCCGCGAGCGTGGCTGGGCGGCGTTGAGATCGCCGATCAGCTGGCGCTGGCTGGCGGTGTTGAATTGCGGCGCGCCCTCGGTCACGCCGATCACACGGCGGATGATGTCGTCCGGTGCGTCTGTTTTCGAGACAAAACCTTCCGCGCCCGCCTCCACCGCTCGTTCCACGGTGTTGCCGGGCGACAGCGAGGTCAGGATCAGCACATGAGGTGGCTGGGGCAGGGCGCGCATGCGACGTGTCGCCTCGATGCCATCGACCCCGGGCATGGCGATGTCCATCAGCACGACATCCGGATGCTCCTCGGCGGCGCGCGCCACGGCGTCCGCGCCATCGGTCGAGGTGGAGACGACGGCGATGCGGCCGTCGGAGTAGTCGGTGAGGATCAGGCTCATCGCCTGGCATATCATCGGATCGTCGTCGATGACGCTGACGCGCACGGGTGTCCCTTGTCTCGTTTCGCTCACGGATGCCATCTTACCTATCAGCGATGTGGCGGTGCTGGTCCGCACTCGCACGCCAAGGCAGATGCACGTCCAAGTGAAACGCGCCACGCTCGTCAAGTCCATGTCGGCAGGTGCCGCCGACCGACTGCGCACGGGCCGTCAGCCCTGCCAGACCTGCGCCGACATGCGCGGGGCGGGACGGCGAGGGGTCGGCGGAGGGGGTGTGGGCGCCGTCGGACATGGCGTCGGATACGGCATCGGCGACGGGGTTGGACGCGGTGCTGGCGGAGTTTTCGGATGTCGCCGGATTGGACAGATGCACGTGAATTCCCGAAGTGGGCGAGACATCCACCTCCAGCGAGACCGGCGCGCCGGGCGCGTGGCGGCGCGCATTCGTCAGCCCCTCCTGAATCGCCCGGTAGGCGACCTTGGCGGTGGCATCGTCCAGCTCGCTGAGCTGATGGATGTCGATCCATGTGTCCAATCGCATGCCGGCGGTGCGTGCCTGTCCGATGAGCTCTCCCAGCGATTCGCGCGTCAGCGCGGTTTCGTCTCCCGGAGCAAGCTGCTGCCATGCCGTGGCCGGGTGGCGCAGCATATCGATGATCGCATGCGCCTCGTCCAAGGCACCGGCGGCCTGACGGCGGATATCCTCGGCTTTGCTGGCGATGCGGCTTGAAGCCGGCGATTCACCGAGTTTGGTCGCCTCGGCCTGCAATGCGGAGGCGTTGAGCGCCAGCAATGACAACGAATGGGCCAACGTGTCATGCGCTTCCGCGGCGATGGCATCCGCCAGATGCTGGTCGTCGAGGTCGGATTGCAGCGTGGCCGCGTGCGTGGTGGCCGCGTCTGCCTGTGCCTTCGCGGTTTCGAGATTGGCCCGCGAACGGATATGCAATCCGACAAGCGTGGCGATTGTCACCTCGATCACGGCGAACACGCCTGCCGTGACCAGAATCGTCGTCTCATCGGTGAGCATGGCGATGGGCACGCCGTTCCGCCCGGTGTGCGGTTTGGCGAAGATCATATGCCATATCGAGGCGTCGGCCGTCTGCAAGGCATCCCGCAGCTGCGCATAGACGGCCACGCCTGCGCCTGCGGCGATCGCGCGCACTGTGCGCGTATGCGACGAACGCCGCGCCAACAGCGAGGCCAGCGCCATCATCGCCATCAACGGATCGTAGGGGAACACGACGGTGACCGCGCAGCAAACCCAGAACACCGGTTCGGGATGGCGGTCGCGTAGCAACAGCAGGAACGGGAACACAAACCCCAGCAACGTCGCCAGAATCATCCACACGAACCGGCCGCCCTGGGGCGGATGCATATAGGGCTGCGCCGCGAACGACACCTGCGCCAGACACATGAACGCCGCCAGCGGCACCATGATGGCCGAGCACCACCAGCGGGAACGCACCGGCACCTCGTCATTGACGGCAAATCCCGGCATCCGGCCGTTCCCTGTGGGCATGCCGTTGCCAACGGCGGTCATACGACCTTCGTCTCGTTCGCTCATGCCGTCCACTCTATTGCCCCGCGTCACCCGCCGCCATTGGCCGGCCGGGCATGTCCCCGGGACCCGCGTTGCCCGAAGGTGCACCCCGATATGGCCGTTCGTACACTGACGCGAACCATCGCCCGCCGCTAGCGTGGGAAGAACGGAAAAAGTTGTCCCCCCCCCTGTCTTATCGTGATTTCAATCCGGACCCCAGGGATCGGAAATGATAGGGGACCAGAGAGAAAGAAGGAACCATGACCGAACAGAACCCCCAGCCTGCTCAGCCTTTCGCACCCACCCAGCCCGAAACCCCGGGATATGGTGAGAAAGCATCGAAGACTCATCTGTCAGCGTGTGCCGTCACTGCTCTCATTCTCGGAGGTGTCGGTATCTTGCTTTCATGGGTGCCGATTGTTAATAACATCACCCCGCTGTTCTCGGTGCTGGGCTTGATTTTTGCTGTCATTGGCATCGTGACGACCAAGAAGGGTGGCAAGCGCCATGGAAGGGGACTGGCTGTTGCCGGCGTCATTGTGTCGATTCTGAGCTTCGCACTGTGCTTAGGCACACAGGCGATGTATGGCAAAGCCATTGACGATGCGGTGAAGGATTCAAAGGGCGTGACCACCTCGCAGCCGGCGGACAAAAGCGACGGAAACAAGACCGACTCCAATGAGGGCACCGAGGCGGATAACGCCGCGAAAGGCGAGCAGGACATGGAGGGCGATATTGAAGGCGTCCATGTCAAGATCGTCTCCGCCGTTCGCAGCAACAATGACTACGAAGGCAAGCCCACTGTGCTCGTGACCTACGAATGGACCAATAACACCACGAAGAACAATTCCTTCGCGGTTCTGACCAGTCCGAAGGCCTTCCAGAATGGCACCGAGCTGCCCACGGCGGTCTATATGGACTCTCCGGCCGGCTACGATGCCAACTCCTACTTGGCCGAGGTCCAGCCCGGTGCCGTTGCGACGGCGACGCTTGGCTATGTGCTTCAAGATGATTCTCCGGTCACCGTCGACGTGACCGCCTTGTTCTCGGTGTCGGATGAGTCGAAGGTCACCCATACCTTCACGCTGTAAGAGATTTCGTCGTTCGCCCATGGCGCACTGCTTTCATGGAATCGTCAGGTTGGCCCCGGTAGGATGGGAGTCACGATATGATGCAAAGGAGTGACCATGGCATTTGGCCAGCAGCCGCGTGGAACCGGGCAGTATGAGCCCCAGGGCGGCGACAATCTCAATCTCAACCCCCAGATGCAATACGGGCAGGGTCAGTATAACCAGAACCAGTACGGATACAACCAGCCCGCCAACCAATATCCCTACGGACAGCAGGCCCCGGGGCAATACGCTCCGGCCGGCGGCCCGCAGTATGCCTACGCCGGCGGCGGCACCGCCACCATCGACACATCCGCGGCCTACGCCTATGAGAAGGCTCGCCGCGTCTCCGTGTCGAAGGCCTACGGCGAGATGACCATCGGCCTGATCGTCACGGCGGCCGTCGCATTGTTCACCCAGATGACCGGCCTGCTCTACCGCTTCCTCATGGCCACCGGCGCATTCGGCATGATCGGCCTGGTCGTGGCCCAGGTGGCGCTGGCCATGGTGCTCGGCGTGCGCGTCATGAAGATGCGCCCGGCCACGGCGCGCCTCATGTTCTATGTCTACGCCGCGCTGATGGGCTTCACCTTGAGCTCCATCCTCGGTGTCTACGCTCCCGGCACCGTCGTGACCACGTTGGCGATCTGCGCCGTGTTCTTCCTCGCGCTGACCATGCTGTCGCTGACCACGAAGAAGGACATGACCCGCATGGGGCCGATTCTCATGGTCGGTCTGATCGTGCTCATCGTCACGCAGCTGATCCTCATGTTCGTGGCGCCCTCCGAGACCACGCTGCGCATCGTCGCGGCGATCGGCGTGGTGCTTTTCGCTGGCATGACGATGTATGACGCCCAGCAGACGCGCGCGATCTTCGCCGCCTACGAGTCGCAGGGCCCGGAGATGATCCAGCGCGTGTCCATCCTGTGCGCGCTCAACCTCTACCTCGATTTTGTGAACATGTTCCTCTATCTGCTGCGCCTCGTCGGCGCCAGCAGCAACGACTGACGCAGTTTCTCCAACGGCAGGGCCCCGGATTCGCCTCACGCGAATCCGGGGCCCTGCCATATTCGGCCGACTTGGCCGACCTCAGCTCCTCGGCGCCTCCTCGACCTGCGGCGCGCCATTGATGTCGCGGTGGATGTTCTGCATCTGCACCTCGATGTTCTGCAGCGAACGCGCGCAGTCGAGCAGCGTCTGCGAATGCTCGGCCAACCTCTCATCCGGCAGATCCGTCTTGTATCGCAGCGCATGCTCCAGCGACGCCCAGTAATCCATCGCGATCGTGCGGAACTGCACCTCGACCGGCGTGTAATGCGCGCCCGACGACAGGAACACCGGCACCGCGTAGATGACGTGCAGCGAACGGTATCCGTTGACCTTCGGGTTCTTGATGTAGTCCTTGACCCGCAGCACCTGGATGTCGGACTGCGCGGACAGATAGTTCGCCACCGAATACACGTCGTCGCGATAGTTGCAGATCACGCGGATGCCGGCCACATCGAAGAGATTGTCCTTGATCGCGCGCGTGTTGAGCGGCAGTTCGCGGCGCTGCAGTTTGCCCAGTATCGAATCGACGGACTTGAGGCGGCGCTCCATATGATGGATCGGATCGTGGGAGAAACGCACCTGGAACTCGTCGTCGAGGATCTCCAGCTTCGTCGAGATCTCATACATCGCGCCTTCGTAGACCTGCATGAGATCGATGAATTCGCCGACCTCATCGGAATTGAAGCTCGCGCCCTCCAGATCCAGCGTTTTCAGCCGTGCCCTGAGGTCGGAGGATTTCAGTCGGCTGTTTCGGTCAAGTATCACGTCCGTCAGTCTTTCGTCGGTCGGCCATCGATGGAATACCTTCCAATATACCTGCCGGCCTGGGGAAACGCCGCGGAGTCGCGCCGCGTCCGCTGACAAGCCCCGCCGATACGATGGGGCGCATGAACGAAGACATGATGACCGGGCAGGAGCGTGCCTCGGCCACGGCCGGGTCCGATGCGCTGCCGGATCGCGGCAAAGGCGTGTTCCATATCCACACGCTCGGCTGCCAGATGAACGTGCATGATTCCGAGCGCATTGCCGGCGTGCTCAAAGCCGACGGCTACGTGCCGGCCAGCGAGGAGCAGGTCGAGACGCACGATCTCGATCTGGTGGTGCTCAACACCTGCGCGGTGCGCGAGAACGCGGCCGAACGCATGTATGGCACGGTCGGCCTGTTCCGCCGCATGAAGATGGACCGGCCGAACCTGCAGATCGCCGTGGGCGGCTGCATGGCGCAGCTCGACCGCGAGAAGATCGCAGAGAAGGCCCCGTGGGTGTCGGCTGTGTTCGGCACGAAGAACATCGGCGCGCTGCCCAGGCTCCTCGACCAGAACCGCGCCACCGACAAGCCGCAGGTCGAGGTCGTCGACGAACTCGAATGCTTCCCCTCCGATCTGCCGGCCATGCGCGCCTCGCGCGTGAGCTCCTGGGTGTCGATTTCCGTGGGATGCAACAACACCTGCACCTTCTGCATCGTGCCGACCACGCGCGGCAAGGAACGGGACCGTCGCCCGGGCGACATCCTCGCCGAGGTGCGCGCCTGCGTCGAGAACGGTGCCAAGGAGGTCACGCTGCTGGGGCAGAACGTCAACTCCTTCGGATATGGCATCGGAGACCGATTCGCCTTCTCCAAGTTGCTGCGCGCCTGCGGCGATATCGAAGGGCTGGAGCGTGTGCGCTTCACCTCGCCGCATCCGGCGGCCTTCACCGACGACGTGATCGCCGCGATGGCCGAGACCCCCAACGTCATGCACCAGCTGCATATGCCGCTGCAATCCGGCTCCGACCGGATCCTGCGCGCCATGCGCCGCTCCTACCGCACGGCGAGGTTCATGGACATCCTCTCCAAGGTGCGCCAGGCCATGCCCGACGCGCAGATCTCCACCGATATCATCGTCGGATTCCCGGGGGAGACTGAAGAGGATTTCCAAGCCACGCTTGACATCGTGCGCGAGGCGCGCTTCTCCTCGGCCTTCACCTTCATCTATTCGCCGCGCCCCGGCACGCCGGCCGCCGAGATGGAGCAGGTGCCGCACGACGTGGTCCAGGAGCGTTTCGAGCGTTTGGTGGCCTTGCAGGAGGAGATCACCGCCGAGAACCTCAAGGGCTTCGAAGGCCGCGACGTCGAGGTGATGGTCACCGGCCAACAGGGCAAGAAGGACTCCGACACCCATCGCGTCACCGGGCGCGAGCGGACCGGCGTGCTCGTCCATATCGGCGTGCCCGAAGGCGAGCCCATGCCTGAGGTCGGCGATTTCGTCACCGCCACCGTCACGCACGCCGCCAAGCACAATCTCATCGCCGACCCCGATCCCAAAGCCGGGCAGACCTACCATGTCCGCCACTGAACCTCGCGTCATCTCCATCGTCGGCCCCACCGCCTCCGGAAAGACGGGGCTGGGCATCGCGCTCGCCAAGGCGCTGGCCGCCCGCGGCGAACGTGCCGAGATCGTGAACGCGGACGCCTACCAGATGTATCGCGGCATGGACATCGGCACCGCCAAAGCCACGCCCGACGAACAGGCCGAGGTGCCGCACCATCTCATCGACGTGATCGAGCCGGACGACACGATGACCGTCGCGCGCTTCCAGCAGATGGCCCGCGAGGTCATCGCCGACCTGCAAATGCGTGGCGTCAGGCCGATACTGGTCGGTGGCTCCGGCCTCTATGCGCGCGCCGCCATCGACGACATCTCCTTCCCCGGCACCGACCCGGCGATCCGCGCCCGGCTTGAGGAGCGGGAGAAAACCGAGGGGGCGACCGCACTCTTCGAGGAGCTCAAGGCCAGGGACCCCGAGGCCGCCGCGCGCATGGATCCGCGCAACCCTCGGCGCACCATCCGCGCCCTGGAGGTCATCGAGCTGACCGGGCGGCCGTATTCAGCCTCGCTGCCTCGATATCGCTATGTCATCCCCTCCGTGCAGATCGGCCTTGACCTGCCGCGCGAGGAACTGGACCGTCGCATCGCCATCCGCACCCAGCGCATGCGTGAGGAGGGCTTCGAACAGGAGGTGCGCCGTCTGCGCCCGCGCCTCGGCTTCACGGCAGGGCGTGCCTTGGGATACCAGCAGATGATTGATCTGATCGATGGCCTTTGGGATGAGGAGGCGGATGCCTGGGCCGACATCGCCCAGAAAACCAGCCGTCTGGCCCGCAAACAGATGGGATGGTTCGGCCGCGACCCGAGGATCCACTGGCTCAACGCGCTCAACCCGGATCTGCTCGACAACGCGCTCGCCATCGTCGAACATGCCGATGCCGGTGACTATGACGCCATCGACGCCCAGGCCGACGACTACGTGCAGCACCACCTCGGCGACATCGCCGGCTGATTGCTTGCATTGTCATCCTGAGCGAGCGGCCTGCCCTGTCATCCTGAGCGAGCGAAGCGAGTCGAAGGATCTCATACGCCGAAGCCATGAGATCCTTCGACTTCGCACTTCGCGCTCCGCTCAGGATGACAAGTCGCGCGACGATCTCAGTGCGCCGGGCCTTGGTCCCATCCGGCGATGAGGAACACCCGCGTGGGATTCGCCGGGCGTGCGATGCGGTCGAACATGCGCTCGAATGCTCCGGTCTCGCCCGTATAGGCCTGGCGTTTGGCCGACTTGTATTCCTCGCGCGTCACCGTGCCCCAGTCGAGGTCCCATCCGGCGTCATGCGCCAGGCGCGAGGCGAACATGCGCAGCACCATCGCGTTGCCGCCCTTGAACGGATGCAGATAGCCCAGTTCGTCGTAGACATGCGTCAGCGCGCGCACGAAATCGGGCCGGTCCATCACCTGGAGATTGCGCTGGTCCGCCAGTTCCGTGGCGATGTTGAGGGCTCCCGTTTCGATCAGTCCGGCCGGGAAGAAGGCCTCCGGGTTCCGCGCGCGTTGCTTGTCGTCGCTGGCGCCGCGCGTCGTGTCCGAGGTGCGCAGCGCGCCGGCGTCGTCGAACACGCCCTCGAACAGGCCCCGGTGGATGGCCGTCAGCTCGGCCAGATCGCCGGTGGGTCGCCAAGGTCGTTCGGCCAGCAGCACCGTGCGCGCGAAGACGCTGCCCGCATGGTCCGCCGCATGGTCGTCAAGGCTGCCATCGGCCAGACGGGAGGCCGCGGCGGCGCTGGACTCGCCGTCTGCCGCATCGATCAAAGCGGCCACGTCAATCGATCCCCGTTGGTATTCCGTCGCGGCGCGCATCGTCGCGGCGCCGGGCGTCATCGCTTCCATCGCGCAGTTCCTCAATGCAAATGCGACTGCGCTCGCACGCTCTGCCGGTGTCATATCCCCATCATACGAGGCGTGGGACGCTCTGGACCGGAGCCTTGGCAAGATGTCGCCGGTTCCGTAGGCGGTTTTTCGGTTCCGTAGGTGGTTCGGGCCGAAAAGCTTGGAAAAAAGCCTTGATTTTCCGCCACTGTTGGTGTGGCCACTCCGGCGTGACCGCCTACGGGGCGAGAAAACCGCCTACGGAACAAGACAAGCCTCCGGAGTGGATGCCCTGAAGTAGAATCGGACAACGTTATGGCACGAAATGCAACATCTCCGAACAACAGATCCCGCGGCACCGAGCGGGACGACACCGCGCGCACCAAGGTCATGAAGGGCGCCGCCGCCAAACCGGGCGCAGACGGGCAAGAGGAGGCGGAGCCGTTCTGGAAGAAGGCCCTGCTCGCCGTGCCCCGGGCGTTTGGCTCCCTGGTGCGCTCGGTCACCGGCGTGGGGGACTATGACCCCGCCTATCGGCGAGATGGCCTGTGCTTCCTGCTCATGCTGCTCGGCGTATGCTTCGTGGCCTCCGAATGGTTCCGCGTCTCCGGTCTGCTCGGCGTGTTCCTGCACGCCGTCGCCTCCGGCGTGTTCGGCCTGATGAGCGTCGTGCTGCCGCCGCTGTTGTTCCTCGTCGCCATCCGGCTCATGCGCAACTCCGGCCATGGTTCCGACAATCCGCGCGTCGTTTCCGGCTGGGTGCTGCTGATGTGGTCCGTGTGCTCGATCATCGATGTGGCGCTTGCCGCCGATGTCCCCGGATTCGATATGGCGGTGCTGCAAGGCGCGGGCGGTCTGTTCGGCTTCTTCCTCGGATCTCCTCTGGCCTGGGGCCTGTCGAAGGCCTTCGCGATCGTCGTCTTCGTGGTCGTCGGGCTGTTCTCGCTGCTGATGATCACCCGCACCCATGTCACCGATCTGCCCGATGTGGCGCGCGGATTGTTCGCCCGTGCGACCGGCAAGCCGATGCCCTCCGCTTCGGATGAGGACGCGCAGTCCGAGCAGTTCCCGAACGAGGTGCGCGTCGGCGATGGCACGCTTGCCTTCGCCGAGGGAGTGCCGACCCATGACGGCGCTGACGAACAGGAAGACGAGTCCGCTGCGCGCAAGCCCGGACTGTTCTCCCGGCTGTTCTCCCGTTCTCGCCGCAAGAAGGACGAGGATCGCTCGCTTGAACGATACGAGGGCGACGATCCCTTCGCCAACGCCGCGAACCGGCATGGAGAGGCCGCGGAGACCTCGTTGCTGGATGCGGATGCCGCGGATGCCACGGCTGTGCCGCGAACCGTGTCGTCGACTGTGGGAACGGCTTCTGGAACTGCCTTTGACGCCGCCCATATGCCCGGTTCGCCGCGCATCGGCGGCATGGACGGAACCGTTGCGATGGGGCAGTCCGCCGGCTCCCGTCCGGAGGATGCGACGACCCCGCTCCCCGGCGCGGAGGGAAGCCGGTTGGGCGGCGACACCGCCGGTCGCGCCGCTGGCGACGACCCGTGGGCCGCGATCGTGGCCGCGGACGGCGGGGCCGGCACCGTGGCCATGCCCGCCGACGCGGCGACGGGAAGCGACGGAGGTTCCGAGGGCGTTGCCGGCCTTGGCGGGGAAGGGAACGATGCGCCTGACGATGCCGTGGCTCCGTATCGTCTTCCTGATCTCAATATCCTGGCCAAGGGCCAGCCGCATGCCGCGCGCACCCCGGCCAACGACCATGTCATCGCCGCCCTGACCTCCACCTTCCAGCAGTTCCATGTGGATGCCAAGGTCATCGGCTTCCTGCGCGGCCCCTCCGTCACGCAATACGAGGTCGAGCTCGGCGCCGGCGTCAAGGTCGAGAAGGTCACCAACCTGCAGAAGAACATCGCCTACGCGGTGGCCAGCTCCGATGTGCGCATCCTTTCGCCGATCCCGGGCAAATCAGCCATCGGCATCGAGATTCCGAACGTCGACCGCGAGATCGTGCACCTGGGCGACGTGCTTCGAAGCGACAAGGCCATGAACGACCCCAATCCGATGCTCGCCGGCATCGGCAAGGACGTCGAGGGCAAATTCGTCACCGCCGACCTCGCGAAGATGCCGCATCTGCTGGTCGCCGGCGCCACCGGCTCCGGCAAGTCGAGCTTCGTCAATTCGATGCTCACCTCGATCATCATGCGCGCCACGCCCGAGCAGGTGCGCCTGATCATGGTCGATCCCAAGCGCGTGGAGCTGTCGGCCTACGCCGGCATCCCGCATCTGCTCACGCCCATCATCACCGATCCGAAGAAGGCCGCGCAGGCCTTGGAATGGGTGGTCAAGGAGATGGACGCGCGCTATTCCGACCTCGAATACTTCGGCTTCCGCCATATCAAGGATTTCAACGAGGCCGTGCGCGCCGGCAAGGTGCATGCGCCCGCCGGGTCCCAGCGCAAGGTGGCTCCGTATCCCTACATCCTCGTCGTCGTCGACGAGATGGCCGACCTCATGATGGTCGCCAAGAACGACGTCGAAAGCTCGATCCAGCGCATCACGCAGCTGGCGCGCGCCGCCGGCGTGCACCTGGTGCTCGCCACGCAGCGCCCCTCCGTCGATGTGGTCACGGGCCTGATCAAGGCGAACATCCCCTCGCGTCTGGCCTTCGCCACCTCCTCGGCCACCGATTCGCGCGTCATCCTCGACACCGTGGGTGCCGAGTCGCTGATCGGGCAGGGCGACGCCCTCTTCCTGCCGATGGGTTCGGCCAAGCCATTGCGCGTGCAGGGCGCGTGGGTCAACGAATCGGAGATCCGCAAGGCCGTCGATTTCGTCAAGACGCAGCGCAAGCCGCGATATCGCGAGGACATCGAGCAGATGGCCGCCGAAGCCGATAAGAAGGCCGAGCGCGGCGAGATCGACGAGGAGATCGGCGACGATATGGATGTGCTGCTGCAGGCGGCCGAGCTGGTCGTCACCTCGCAGTTCGGCTCCACGTCGATGCTGCAGAGGAAGCTGCGCGTCGGCTTCGCCAAGGCGGGGCGCCTGATGGATCTGCTGGAGACCCGTGGCGTCGTCGGTCCCTCCGAGGGCTCGAAGGCGCGCGAGGTGCTGGTTCAGCCGGGCGACCTGCCGCAGGTGCTTGCCTTCATCCGTGGCGAGACCGATGGCATCGTGCCCTCGGTCGAACAGCCCAAGCTCGGCGAATAGGAGAGCTTTGCGCCAGCGTTTTCTCATCCCGTTGCCAGCCACGCCGCGTCCATTCTCCAGCCAAGGTAGAGCGCCGCGGGTAAGGTGAAGCGCATGACTGAAGGACAGAACGTCTCCGCTTCCAAGCAATCCTCGTTGTTCGACGGCTGGAACACCCCCGCGAATCTGGTCACCTATTCCCGCATCGTGCTGGTTGTGATCTTCCTCGGCCTCTACATCGCGGCCGGTCCATGGGGCGTCAACAGCTATCCGATGCGTTGGGCCGCGGCCATCCTGTTCATCATCGCCGCCTCCACCGATAAGCTCGACGGCTGGATGGCCCGCAAATACAACCAGGTCACCGAACTGGGCAAGCTCATGGACCCGATCGCGGACAAGCTGCTCACCTGCGCCACTCTGATTGTGGCCTCCGCGTTCGGCGAGATCCCTTGGTGGGCCACCATCCTCTTCCTGATTCGCGAGATCGGCATCACCGTCATGCGTTTCTTCGTCATGGAACGCCCCGGCGGCAAGGTCATCGCCGCCGCGTGGCCGGGCAAGCTCAAGACGCTGTTCCAGTGCATCGGCCTGTCGATGCTGCTGCTGCCGGTCTGGCAGTTCGCGCCGGGCCTGAGCGATCCGCTGTGGCTGACCGTCTATCTGGTCCTCACCTACGCTCTGATCTACGTGGCGCTGGTCCTGTGCCTCTATTCCGGCGCGCTGTATCTAATCAACACCTTCACCGGCCGCAAGGCCGGCAAGACGAAGTGAGCGGTGCCGAGCAACCGCTGTCCGGGGTCGCCATGGCGGCCCCGTTTCCATATCGGCGCCGTCGATTGTGAGTTCAAGGAGGTTGGACCATGCCAATGGAACCGAACCCGAAGGATGGGTCGACATCCTGCGACGATATCGCCGCGCGCGTCCTCGCCGCATGCGAGGCGCGTGGCCTGAGGATAGCCGCCGCCGAATCGCTGACCGGCGGGCTGCTCGCCGATGCCTTCGTGCGCGTGCCGGGCGCCTCCCGTGTCTTCCTTGGGTCCGCCGTCACCTATGACATCAAGGCCAAGGCCTCGATCCTCGGCGTCGATGCCGCGCTGCTGGAACGCGAGGGTGCCGTCCATCCCGAGGTGGCCCGGCAGATGGCCGAGGGAACGGCTCGCCTCTACGCGCAGTCGGAATACGGGGATGCTGTGATCGGCCTGTCCACCACCGGCGTCGCCGGTCCCGGTCCCGACGGCGACAAGCCCGCCGGCCTGGCCTACGTCGGTATATCCCTGCCCCCCTGCCTTGTGGGCGGCGAACGACATACGCGGCCCTTCGAGCTGCATGTGCTCGGCGGACGCGAGGAGGTGCGCCGGGGAGTCGTGGCGCGGCTGCTGGCCCGTCTTGACGAGGCCCTGGGCATGCGGTCCGGCGGGACTTCAGGGGAAGCCTAGCGGTTTCACAGGGTTTTCGCAGGAATATTATTCCCCTTCGCGGGTTGTTCCCTATGGAACGCATGAATGGACAACCGACGAAAGGGGATGGGATATGGAGACGATGACCCGTATCGAGGCGGCGGATGCGAAGGTCGCGGCGCCGACGATGGTCAGGCCCGGGTCCGCGCGCATGCGTGAGCTGACGCCGGCGCAACGCCGTGCGGTGATGTTCGCGCAGCAGCAGGTGCTCAAGGCGCGCGCTGCGAAGAAGGCCAAGGACGACCGCCAGGCGGCGCTGAACCGCATGTGGAGCCAGGAGGACGCCGATGCGGCGCCGGCGGCGGCCAAAGTCGCCGAGCGCAAGCGCGAGCCCGCCAGCCTGTCGCTGCGCGATGCCATCGGCCGTGTGCTGCGTGACCTGCGTTTGCGCGATCACAAGACCCTGCGCGAGGTCGCCGAGAAGGCCGGAGTGTCTTTGGGATATCTTTCCGAGGTGGAGCGTGGGCAGAAGGAGGCCAGCTCCGAGTTGCTGAGTTCGATCGCCCGGTCGTTGGGCGTGAGCACCGCGCAGATGCTGCGGCTGGTGGCCGATTACCTCGAGTCCGGCGAGGAGGCGTAGTCCTCCGTCTTGCTGGTTTTGCATTGGCCCGCGGCCGGACAGGCCGCGGGCCTCGTCGTCTTTGGGCGTGCGTTAGGGTAGGGGCATGCGTGAACGGGAATTCTGGCAGTTGCTTGAGGAGGTGTTCGGCCGCACCTATGGCCGTTCGCTGGCGCATGACCAGAGTCTGGTGAGATTGGACGGCATGACCGTGCTCGAGGCGCTTGAGAGCGGCGTGGAGCCGCGCGTGGTGTGGAACGTCCTGTGCGATCAGATGGATGTGCCCGATGCCGAGCGCTGGGGCCGCGACCACAATGCCCCGCCGATGCCCGCGCGCTGAGCCGGCGGACGTCGGCGTGTCGGCGGTGCGCTCCGGCGTGTCGCTCGATGTATTCGAACAAATGTTCGCTATGGACGCTATGGTGGAACACAGCGACGGACACCCGTGACCTTAAACGGATGCGTCGCCGGCATGGCGCGACGATTACGCCTAGGGAGAACAGCCTCCGACCACATTGGCCGGACGGGCTTGCCTTCCGACGGATCCGGGGCATACCGTGGGCGGCGACCATTCGGAACGACCTGCAAAGGAGACACCATGGCACAGCAGACAAGCGGCGCGTCGAAGGCGACGGCCCAGCCCGAGGAGAAGAAGCAGGGGGCGCATGAGCTCGATCCCAGGCGCAAGGCGGCGCTTGACACCGCCCTGGCGCAGGTGGAGAAGAGCTTCGGCAAGGGATCGGCCATGAGACTTGGCGACCGTCCCGAACAGGATGTGGAGGTCATTCCCACCGGATCCCTCGCGCTTGACATGGCCCTGGGCATCGGGGGACTGCCCAAGGGTCGCATCGTGGAGATCTACGGCCCCGAATCCTCCGGCAAGACGACGCTTGCCCTGCACGTCGTCGCCAATGCCCAGAGGAACGGCGGCGTGGCGGCCTTCATCGATGCCGAGCACGCGCTCGACCCGGTCTATGCCCGCAAACTTGGCGTTGACACCGACTCCCTGATCGTCTCCCAGCCCGACAACGGCGAGCAGGCGTTGGAGATCGCCGATATGCTCATCCGATCCGGCGCGCTCGACGTCATCGTCATCGATTCGGTGGCGGCCCTGGTGCCCAAGGCCGAGATCGAGGGCGAGATGGGCGACAGCCACGTCGGCCTTCAGGCCCGCCTCATGAGCCAGGCGCTGCGCAAGATGACCGGCGCGCTCGCGCAGGCCGGCACCACGGCCATCTTCATCAACCAGCTGCGTGAGAAGATCGGCGTCTTCTTCGGCAACCCCGAGACCACCACCGGCGGCAAGGCCCTGAAGTTCTACTCGTCGGTGCGCCTCGACATCCGCCGCGTGCAGACCCTCAAGAACGGCGACGAGGCCGTCGGCAACCGCACTCGCGTCAAGGTCGTCAAGAACAAGATGGCCCCGCCCTTCAAGTCCGCCGAATTCGACATGCTCTACGGCGAGGGCATCTCCCGCGAGGGCTCCGTGCTCGACATGGCCCAGCAGGTCGATGTCGTCAAGAAGTCCGGCTCCTGGTTCACCTATGAGGGCGACCAGCTCGGGCAGGGCCGCGAGAACGTGCGCAAGTTCCTCAAGGACAACCCCGAGATCACCGAGGAGATCGAGAACAAGGTCAAGGCCGCCTTCGGTCTGCTCGCACCGGCCGACCAGTTCGCCGAAGACGAGGAGGCCACGGCCGCGGCGGCCAAGGGAGAGGCGGCTGCCGCCGACAACGCCGCCGACAAGGCCAAGGCATCCGCGCCGGCGGCGGCCAAGGGCGCGGCTTCGTCCGCTGGTAAAAGCGCGGGCGCCAAGACCGCCGCGGCCAAGGCCTGAGCGTGATCTCCGCCGAGGAATTCCTTGCCGTCCGGGGCATCGCGCCAACCCGTGATGTCCCGGACGTCCCGGATGCAGGGGACGAGGATGGCGAAAGCCGGGCGGCGGAGCCCGAACGCCGCGGTTGGGGCCGCAGGCGAGGAGGCTTTGGCGGCAGGCGTCCCGCGCAGCCCGTGGAAGATCCCGGCGACCTCGATGCATGCCGCGAGGCGGCGTTGCGGTTGCTGGATGCCGCGCCCCGCGCCTCGGGAGCGTTGCGCGACCGGTTGCTGGACAAAGGATACGCCGAGAGCGTCGTCGAGGACGTCGTCGAACGACTGACGCGCGTGCAGTTGCTGGATGACCGGGCCTATGCCGAATCGGCAGTGCGCCATTGCGCCGAGCGATTGATGGGCCGTCGCGCCGCCGTTGTTGAACTGACACGCAAAGGCGTTGAGCGCGCCTTGGCCGAGCAGGTCGCCGCCGAAGCCGAGGAACGGGGAGTCTTCGAGGATGCCGCGTGGGAGCTTGGCCGTCAGGTCGCGCGCAAAACCCGGGGGCTGGACCGTGAGATGCGCAGGCGCCGCCTATGGTCAGCCGGTGGTCGCAAGGGCCACAGTCCGGATGCTCTTCGACGTGTCGCACAAGAACTTCTTGTGTGAAGAAGATAGGGAATAAGTAAAGCGAGACCCCCGGTACCCCGGGTTCTGTCGTGGCGCGAAGCGCCACGGATGACCATCCATCTAGGCCTGGCGTTGCCGCCAGGCTCAAGCGGCCTACCCGAAGGCATCGGACGAGCAGTCCTCGAACGCCTTCTGCTTGGCTTTGCTCCCGATGAGGCTTGCCATGCGGCCGACTGTTGCCAGCGGCCCGGTGGTCTCTTACACCGCCGTTTCACCCTTACCCGTATCCCTTCGTAGGAAGGGGCGGGCGGTCTGTTCTCTGCTGCGCTATCTCTCAGGTCGCCCTGGGCGGACGTTATCCGCCATCGTGCTCTGCGGAGCCCGGAAGTTCCTCATCCGCGCCGGCCGAAGCCAGCGCGTCCGCGGTCATCTGGGGGTCTCAACCCACCGAGCATACCCGATGCGCCGGATGAGAGGCTCCGACTTGGCTCGATCCCGATGTTCTGGCGTCGATCGGTCAGCTCGGGCGTCGCGCTGACACCTGCTGCGATCCGGGGAACTTGGCAGACCATTCGTGCCCGGAACGGCGATTTCGGCGCCCAAAAGTTGCGGGGGGGGGGGGCAAATGGGCCTAGGGTGAAAAGCATTTGACGGCTTGAGCGAAGGAGTTGCCGTGGCTATGGATCGATGGGGATTGACGCGAAAGATTGTGGGCGCATTGGCCGCAGCGGCGACGTTGATGTCGCTGGCGGCGGGCTCCGTCACGGCGATGGCGGATCCAGAGCCAACCGCCCCGGGCGCAGACGGCACAAGTTGCGAAAGCGCAGGCGGACTGACGGTCGCAGTCTCCGCCGGCAACTGCGCCTATGATGCCGCGACCGCGGTCCTTACCTTCGAAGACGCCACCGCAACGGTGAGCGGCACGACCGCCACCGCCCGCATCGTCACCAAAGGCACCACGAACCTCACGCTGAATGGTGCGAGCATCACCTCGAGCCAAGGCTCGCCGATCGAGGTGAACGAAGGAACCTTGAATTTGCGCATCGACGGAACCAACGTGATGGATGCTTCGCAGAGTAGAACGCATGCTGGAATTCAAGTGAATGAGGGCCGCGCGCTTAATGTCGATGGCGATGGAAGTCTCACCGCCTATGGTGGATGGCAGGGCGCGGGAATCGGTTCGTCCACGGCGGATGACGGAATTCCCGACAGCGATTTGAACGCCGGCACCATGACATTCAATGGTGGTACGGTCACGGCCACTGGCGGCTACACGGCGGCGGGCATCGGTTGCTCCACTTGGTCGCAATCGCAAGACGATGACACGGGTCCCAATGGAGGAACCGTCGTCATCAATGGCGGTGTGGTGAATGCGATTGGCGGAGAAGACGGTTCCGCGGGCATTGGCGCATCGGCCTATGGCGATGGAGCGACGGTGCTGATTACCGGCGGGATTGTCAATGCTGTGGGCAACGAAGGTGCGGCGGGCATCGGCAGCGGTCTTTTGGCCAGCGGAGGCGCGGTCACTATCTTGGGAGGTCTCGTCTCCGTGGCTTCGCATAGGGAGGGTGATCCGTTTAATAATAATTTCGAGGGCTCGGGAATTGGCTCGGGATTTGGCGGAGATTCCTCGCATGGCTCGTTTTCCACTGTCAGCAGCGATGGCAGGCCGGGCAATGCGGTGATTGTCATAAATGTGCGGGGTGATTCTCCGAGCATTGGGGACACTTCGAATCAGACCAACTGGTCCGGTGTGTTCTTCGACGGCAAGATCGGCAATGGCAATGGCAAGGTCTATGGTTCGCCGTCGCCTGATTCGTTCGAGATTCCGTCAGGCAAGACATTGGTGGTTCCTGATGGTTCGACGCTGAATCTCAAGCAAGGTGCAGTGATCACGAACTCGGAGGGCTCCACGGTCAGTGTTGAGCAGGGTGGCTCGATCGCTGATGGCGGAGGAACCTTCTCAGGAGATGGCGCATATAAATGGCAGGGGCCGGACAAGACGTCGATTGCGATTCCCGAGGACCTGACATGGAATGGCGAGGATGTGGCTCAGAAGCTGTTGGAAGCCGCCAAGACGCCGGCGCAGGTGGTGCGTGGCGGAAAGCGATTCATCACGAGTTTCGCGGATGGCTGGTTGTCGGATTCTTCTCCGTCGTTGGAGTTCAAGGATGGAGAGAGGTGGAAGTCGGTCTCCGAGGTGAAGGCCGTCGGCTCGTATCGGTTGAAGTTCTCGAAGTCCGGTGCCGATTCGGTGTATTCGTCCGAGTTCGTGGTGTCGAAGGCGTCGTCGTCGCTGGAAACGACGGTGAAGAATGGTGACAAGGAATCGAACGATTTCACGTATGGCGACACGATCACGGTGGAGGTGACGTCGAAGATCAAGACAACAACCCGTGCGACAGAGGGTCCGGGAATGGGCGAGGCGTCGTTGTATGCGGCTGATAATCAGACAAAGCTGGCCGGTCCGGTCAAGGCGACGGACGGCAAGTACATGCTGACGTATGACACGTCCAAGAAGAATTTGGCCATTGGCGAGCATGATCTGCTGGTCAAGTTCGGTGGGGATGACAATCTCAGTGTTTCCGAAGGCACCGTTTCAGTGAAGCTGTCCGCGCGTCAGCTGACCGGCGCGTCGGTGGATGAGTCGGATGCGTCTGCGTCAAGGACGGAGGATGGCACGACGGCGTTCACTGGCGTGAGGCTATTGCCGGCTTCCGGCGAGGTGCTGTCCGGCGACGAGGTGTTGTTGAGCGCTGATGGCGTTGTGGACTCGTCCAAGGCCGGCACGCATGCGTTCAAAGCCTCGAAGCTCACGGTCTCGGGCGCGGACGCCGGGTGGTATGCCTCGCCGGCTCTGGACAGGGTCACCGGCAATGTGACGATTACGGCGAAGACCGATCCGGATCCCGATCCCGAGCCTGGCCCGTCTCCTGACCCCGGTCCGGCGCCCGGGCCGGAGCCCGAGTCCAAGCCGGGTCCCGGCGGCACCACGGTCCCCGACGGTTCCACGGTGAACCCGGATGGTTCGGTCACGATTCCCGGCAAGCCTTCTGACAAGGGCGAGGTCACGCTTCCGGGCGGTGGCGGCACGATGACGGTTCCGGGTGGTTCGACGGTCAACCCGGATGGGTCGGTCACTGTTCCCGGTGGGGCGGGTGATCGGGTCGAGGTCACGTTGCCTGGCGGCGGCACCGTCGTGGTTCCTGGTGGCTCGGTGGTGAACCCGGACGGCACAGTGACGCCTCCGACCTTGGATGCCGGTCCGGTCGTGACTCCGCCTGCCAAGGGCGAGACCTTGCGTTTGCACGCGGGTTTGGATGGGTTTGGTTTCCTTAAGAGGCAGGCCAAGGTCGGTGGGCGGATTGATTTCACGGAGCCTCTTGCGACGTGGGGTTATCGTTCGCGTGAGATCACGCGTTATCCGTCGAAGGGTCGTGTGTGGCTGTCGTCGGTGCATTACCAAGGCGACGAGTCCGGCACCCATGGGTTCGACGTGTCCTATGTGATGCCTTCCGGTGGCACCATTGTCGTGACGTACACGGCTGTGGTGACCGGCGACGATGGATCCGGCGAGGGCAAGCCCGGCGAGGACGACAATCCCGGTCAGGATGGCAACCAAGGCGATAGGCCCGGTCAGGACGGCAACCAGGGCGGCCAGACCGGCCGTCCGGGTCAGGCTGGCCAGTCTGGTTCCGGTGCCGGCGCGTCGGGTTCGGCCGGCAGGCCGGCTGTCTTGTCCCGCACCGGCGCGCCGGTCGCCGCGGCCGCGGTCGCGGCGCTTGCGTTGGCATCCGTCGGCGTCGTCCTGTGTGTGCGCCGTCGTCGGGTCTGACTTGCGGGGCCGATAAGCGAGCTGCCACGCCGAAGACATGAATGGCTGTTTCTCGCCGTTTATGCTCTCGGCGTGGCAGCTCGTTTATTGGACGAAAGCCGAGCAAAGGTCTCTTGGTCTCTGAGTGGTCTCAGCATGGCAAGAGGGCCGATTCCCTGTGTATGGGGAACCGGCCCTGCGGATCAGCCGGCGGCGAAGAGGCGGGAGGCCTGCATCTCGGCGTCGGCGTAGACGGTGGAGGCTTGGACGAGGGCGGTTTGGATGGACTCGAGCGAGGCCTCCATCTGCTGCTGCGCGGCCCGCCACTGCGTGTAGACGGAGGCGAACTGCGTGGCGGCCGTGCCTTTCCATGCGTCCTGCAGCGCGGTCAGATTGGTGGTCATGCCGGCCACGGCCTGCCTGATCGAGGAGACCGAGGCCGAGACGGCCGCCGAGGAGGATTGGATCCGTTCGGAATCAACTTGGTATTGGGGCATCGTTGCCTTCTTTCGGTAGTCGTTGGATGAAGGCGTCCGGAGCTTGGCGCAACCGGTCGCTATGGTGGAAGATATGGCATCGAAGAGCGTCGCGCACGAATCAACGGGTTATGTGGTCGGAGGTTTGTTCTCCGGCGTGTCACGAGGGCGGGCACCCCTCCGGATGCGAGTCGTGGCAGTGGTCGCGGCCATATTGGTCGCTCTGAGCGTGGCATTGTGGACAACTCCCGGCGCGCTGGCGGATGACCAGGAGGAAACGGCCGGGCAGAACGGTTCCGGCATCACCATCACCCAGAACATCACCGACACCGAGAATCTGCTCGGCTCGAAGGTCGGCGAGGTCACCGATGCGATCACCTCGACCAAGGACGAGACCGGCGTGACCGTGCATCTGTTGTATCTGGCGAGCTTCAACAACGGCGACACCAAACCGGCGGATTGGGCCGGCCAGGTGCTCGAGTCCCTGCAGCCCGAGCCGAACACCGTGCTGCTGGCCGTCGCCTCGAACGACGGCAACCTTGTGGTGGCCGTATCCTCGAACTCCGACGAATGGCTGCGCAGCCAGCAGACCGTGGACCGTCTGTCCCAGAAGGCGCTCGACCCGATCCTCGACAAGAAGGACGGCACCCCCGACTGGGCCGGTTCGGCCACCGCCATGATGGACGAGATCAAGACGCTCAAGGCCACCTCCACCGGTTCGGGCACCACATGGATGGGTGTCGGCGTCATGGGCGGCGTGCTTGTGCTGCTGATCGTCGGCGCCGTGGTCGTTGTGGTGATGCGCCGCCGTCGTGAGGCGGATGGACGGACCGGAAAGAAGCATGGCAGGAAAGCCTCGAAGGGGTCGGCCGGGGAAAGCGGCGCCAAGGGCGAGACCGATGCGGGCACCGATACCGAGGCTGCCGCCGGTGCCGAGGCTGCCGCCGACGCCGATACTCATGTGAACGCGACCGAACTCGCAGAAGACGTTCAGGAAACCTCCAGCGACCCGAGCCATGCTTAAAGGCATGAGCAAACCCATCGAAGCATCGATCGTCGTCGTCGACGACGAACCGTCCATCAGGGAACTGCTGGTAACCTCACTGCATTTCGCCGGTTTCGAAGTGAACACCGCGGCCTCCGGTTCCCAGGCCATCGAAGTCATCGAGAAGGTCCAGCCTGATCTGATCGTGCTGGATGTGATGCTCCCTGACATCGATGGCTTCACCGTCACCCGCCGCATCCGCCAGGAGGGAATCGACGCGCCCGTGCTGTTCCTGACCGCGCGCGACGACACGCAGGACAAGGTCATGGGATTGACCGTCGGCGGCGACGACTACGTGACCAAGCCCTTCAGCCTCGAGGAGGTAGTGGCCCGCATCCGTGCGATCCTGCGGCGCACGCGCGAACAGGTGGAGGACGACCCGATCATCCGGGTTGGGGACCTCGAGATCAACGAGGACTCGCACGACGTCTACCGCGCGGGCCAGGCCATCGACCTGAGCCCCACCGAATACAAGCTGCTGCGTTATCTCATGGACAACGAGGGGCGCGTGCTTTCCAAGGCGCAGATCCTCGACCATGTGTGGCAATACGACTGGGGCGGGGACGCCGCGATCGTCGAGTCCTACATCTCCTATCTGAGGAAGAAAGTCGACGGCCTCGAAGTCGAGGACGAGACCGGCGAGAAGCACAAGGTGACCCCGCTGATCGAAACCAAGCGCGGCATCGGATACATGATCCGCGCGCCGAAGAACTGACCCATATTCCCACGGAAGCGGCCGGCCGGGGCCCGTATGCCCCGCCGGCCGCGCCGCGCATCACGGGAGGTCGAGAAAGCATATGACCGCATCCCAGAACGTGCCCACGCAGCCGATTCCGGTCGCCGGCGCCGCGGGTTCCAACGGCGCCGACGGATCGCCCGCTCCCGCGCGCCCCTCGGCCGTGCGCCGTTTCCTGCGCTTCTTCATCGACCGTCTCGACCGCGTGTCCATGAGCGCCAAGCTCGTCTCCTGCACGCTGGTCGTGCTTATCATCGGCACGGCGGGCATCTCCTTCTCGATCCGCCAGCTCGTCGGCAACTATCTGATCGACAAAATCGACACCCAGCTGAGCAAGCAGGCGCAGCTGGTCTATGAGAACATCGACCTGCTCAGCCAGGACGACGGCGGCGAGCAGACCTCGGCCGGCCTGACCGACTACTATCTGCAGATCCGCGACGCCTCGAACCGCAATCCGGTCACCAGACTGCAGCCGGTGCTGCGCAACGGCGTGACCTCCGTGCCGCTGCTGCCCGTGGTCGGCACGATGACCGGCGTCACCCCCGGCGAGCCGTTCACCACCGACGCGGTCGTGCGCCTCGGGGCTGTCGCGCCCGACCATGCCACGCTTCAGGCGGCCCGCGCGCCGTGGCGCGTCGTCGCCAAACTCGTCGTCGACAAGGACGATTCCGGGCGTCAATACGTCAAGAACGTCGCCTACATCGGACTGTCCCTCAACGACCAGATCGACACGACCAACACGCTCACCAGATACTGCGTGATGGTCAGCATCGCCATCGTGCTGCTCGGCGGCTCGCTGGCGGCCATCGTGATCCAGCGCACGCTGACGCCGCTCAAACGCATCGAGAAAACAGCCGCCAAAATCGCCGCCGGCGACCTGAGCCAGCGCGTGCCCACCGTGCCCGAGAACACCGAGGTGGGCTCCCTGTCCGCCTCCCTCAACGCCATGCTCGCGCGCATCGAATCGAGCTTCCGCGAACAGCAGGAGACCACCGCGAAGATGAAGCGCTTCGTCTCCGACGCCAGCCATGAGCTGAGGACTCCGCTGGCGGCCATCCACGGATACGCCGAGCTCTACAAAATGCAGCGCGACATGCCGGGCGCCCTTGAGAGGGCCGACGAATCGATATCGCATATCGAGCGATCGAGCGCGCGCATGACCGTGCTCGTCGAGGATCTGCTTTCGCTGGCCCGGCTCGACGAGGGCCGCGGCATCGACATGACGCAGAGCGTCTCGCTCAACACGCTTGTCCAGGACGCCACCGACGACCTGCATGCCCTTGACCCGCAGCGCGAGGTGACCTGCGGCACGGTCGTCCTCGCGCCCGCGGACGGCATGGACCGCCCCGCCTCGCTGAGGATGACCGATGGGGCGCCGCCCGCCGTCACACTCACCGGCGACGGCTCGCGCCTGCGCCAGGTGGTCACGAACATCGTCGGCAACATCCACCGCTACACTCCCTCGGATTCGCCCGCGCAGGCCGCACTCGGCGTGATGCCCGCCTCGATGGCGCCGGAGCAGCTCGCCGCGCTGCCATCCACCGACGCCTCGATGCGGCGCTTCCTCGAGGCGGCGGAGGTCGGCCAGGCGATGCGCGTCGGCACCAACTACGCGGTCCTGCGCTTCGTCGACCATGGCCCGGGCGTGCCCGACGAATCTCGGCCGCAGCTCTTCGAACGCTTCTACACCGCCGATCCCTCGCGTGCCCGCGAAAAGGGCGGCACCGGCCTGGGGCTGGCGATCGCGCAGTCCGTGGTCAAGGCGCACCACGGCCTGATCTGCGCCACCGCCACCGATGGCGGCGGACTGACCTTCACCATCGTGCTGCCGATCGGCCCGGTCGAGCCTCCGGCCGGCGAGGATGTTCCCTCCGCCGACGCTCCGGCGCGCCAGGGCAAGGTCCGTGCCCTCGGGAAGTCATGGTTCGGCTCGAAGTGAGGTTTGCCGTCCGTCATGCCGCGGATGCGGTAGCATGGATGGTTGGCTTATGTTTTTCGATACGATGCTAAGAAGAGGTTAACGATGCCCACCGGTCGAGTTCGTTGGTTCGACGCCGCCAAGGGATATGGCTTCATCACCAGTGACGAGGGCTCCGACGTGTTCCTGCCCTCCGCCGCGCTGCCCGCCGGCGTCACGACGCTGCGCAAGGGCGCCAAGGTGGAGTTCTCCGTCGTCGAGGGACGCAAGGGACCCCAGGCCATGGACGTGAGTCTCGTGGCCTCCGCCCCCTCGCTGGTCAAGGCCACGCGCCCCAGGCCCGACGACATGGCCGCCATCTGCGAGGACCTTATCAAGATGCTTGACGCGGCGGGCAACACGCTGCGCCGCCACCGCTATCCGTCGTCCTCCGAAAGCCGCAAGCTGGCGACGCTGCTGCGCGCCGTCGCGGACAACTTCGATGTGCAGGACTGATATGGGCGCTGACAGGAGCGATATGGACGAGAGGAACGCCGACAACGACGAGATCGCCGCCGTGCGCGACCTCGACCCGAATGCCATCGCGCGCGCCGTCGCGCTGGAGACGGCGGACGAGCCCGAGCAGGTGGGGGACTTCGCCGAGGCCATCGATATGGGCGACGGGGTCACCGACTTCCGCTTCGAGGCACGCATCCGCGGATACGAGGGCTGGCAGTGGTCCGTGACCCTCTACCACGACATCGAGGCCGGCGCTTGGACGGTGAACGAATCCTCGCTGACTCCCACCGACGCCGCGCTGCGGCCTCCCCAATGGGTGCCGTGGAAGGACCGGCTGGAGCCCACCGACCTGTCGCCGACCGATTCGATCGGCACCGAGCCCGACGATCCCAGGCTCGAGGAGGGAGAACTCGCCGAATCCTCGCTGCCGGACGTCGAGGAGGCGCGCGAGACCTTCGACCTGTCCCGCCGGCGCGTGCTTTCGCCGCTCGGCCGCGCGCAGACCGCCAAACGCTGGTACGAGGGCCCCCGGGGCCCCAAGGCGCTGTCCACGAAGACGGCCTCCGGCAATCCCTGCTCGACCTGCGGCTTCTTCGTGCCGCTTGCGGGCGAACTCGACCGCATGTTCGGCGTGTGCGCCAACAAGTGGAGTCCCGACGACGGCCGCGTGGTCTCGCTCGACCATGGCTGCGGCGAGCATTCCGAGATCGATCCGCCCGAACCGACGCGCCTGTGGGTGCAGTCCAAGCCGGCCTACGACGACCTGCACATCGACGTCGTGGCGCAGACTCCGCGCGAGGAGCGCGGACAGGTCGAGCTGCTGGAGGAGATCGTCACCGACGCCGGGGATGCGGATGACGCCGACGAGGCGACCGAGGCGGACATCGAGGCGCATTCCGCCCCCGATGCCAGCGACGAGGAGATCGCGGCCGAAGCGGTGCCCGAGCCCGCCGAGCCGGAGGTTGAGGCCACGGTGGAGCTGGGGGAGGGATCATCCGAAGGCGACGATGACGATTCGGATGGGACGGAATCGGAAGGATCGGCAGAGCAGTCCGCGGACGCTCCGGCCGAGCCGGGCGAATCCGAATCGGATGAACCGGATGCCGCCGAGGAATAACGGCGAATAACGAATACAGCGTAAGGCCCGTCGGTGTGGAACCGGCGGGCCCTACGCATACGGAACGCTACGGAACAGGCCTCCGTCAGTGGACGACGGTGACCGTGCACTCGGCGAAGTTCACGATCTGCTTGGAAACCGAGCCGAGGAAATGCGCGTCGAGACCGCTCAGGCCGCGCGAGCCGACGACCAGATGGCTCGCGTAGCGCGAGGCGGAGATCAGGCCTTTGGACGCGGGGATGTGGAAGGCATGCCGCTCGACCGTCATATCGGCGGGAATGGCGGCGCCGTCGACCATGGCATCGAGGATCTCCTGGGCGCGCTTCTGGCCGGCCTCCACGGGTGGCACGGCGTTCTCGTATCCGGGCACCGATCCCAGGTCCTTCAACTGCCAGCAGAACATCACATGCAGCGGGCGGCCATGGACCCGGGCCTGGTCGATCGCGAAGTCCAACGCGTGGCGGGAGGTCTCCGAGCCATCGACGCCCACGACCACGGGGCGGCGCTCTTGGTCGAGCGGCTGCACGGGCTGTGCGAAGCGGACCCTCACATCGGAGGGCGTCAGCGCATTGGCGATCTCGTCCTGCACCGACTCGTCCTCGCCGTCCATGATGCGCACCACCGTGACCGGCACCTCGGCCTCCTCGGCCAGCGACGCGGACAGCGAACCCATGAACCAGCGCAGCACACGGCCCAGCGACCGGCGGCCCACGACGATCTGCTGGGCGTCGGCGCCGATCTGCAGCAGCGCCGAGGTTCCGGACGCCTTCACGCTGGTGAGCTTCAGATCCTCCGGATCGAAATCGATGCCCTCGCTGGCCTTGTCGACCCATTCGCGCAACTCGGCGGCGATTTCGTGGCGCATCGTGTTCCATGCCTCGTCGCTGTCGGGTTCCGGGCCCGTGTCCCACGAATGCGTCCATCCGAAGACCGCGTTGACCTTCTGCCCGGTAAGCCCCGCCTCGCGCATGGCCCATTTGAGAGCCGCGAAGGACTCGTCGGAGCCGTCGACGCCGACGACGATATCGGCCTTGGTTCCCATGGCGTCGTTCATGATGCCTCCCCTAGGTTGTGGTGTCACTCACAAGCATATCGTTTCCTTGCGTCTGTGAGCGCAATTCGGCGTGCTGGAGGCCCGAAACGTCATCGAGCGCCGCTAGAGTGATACAGAATGTCTTAAGCAAGGAAGGACAAGCATGTTCGAACGGTTCACCGACCGTGCACGGCGCGTGATCGTGTTGGCTCAGGAAGAGGCGAGGGCCCTCCAGCACAACTACATCGGCACCGAACACCTGCTGCTGGGTCTGATCCGCGAGGGGGAGGGCGTGGCCGCCAAGGCGCTCGCCTCGAAGGGCGTGGAGCTTGACGCGACCCGCAAGCAGGTCGAGGAGATGATCGGCAAGGGCAACGCCGCGCCGAACGGCCACATCCCCTTCACCCCGCACGCCAAGCAGGTGCTGGAGCTGTCGCTGCGCGAGGCGCTGCAGCTGGGACACAGCTATATCGGCACCGAGCATATCCTCCTGGGTCTGATCCGCGAGGGCGAGGGCGTGGGCACGCAGGTGCTCATCAAGATGGACGTCGATCTGGGCGAGCTGCGCAGCGCGACCATCGATATGATCCGCGGCAACTCCGGCTCCGGCGACGGCAAGGGCGAGCTGGCGAACGCCGGTGGCGTGGCCGACAAGCAGAACAAGTCCGGCTCCGCGATCCTCGACCAGTTCGGGCGCAATCTCACGGCCGAGGCGGCCGAAGGCAAGCTCGATCCGGTCATCGGGCGCACCAATGAGATCGAACGCGTCATGGTCGTGCTCTCCCGGCGCACCAAGAACAACCCGGTGCTGATCGGCGAGCCCGGCGTCGGCAAGACGGCCGTCGTCGAGGGACTGGCGCAGAAGATCCAGGTCGGCGACGTGCCCGAGACCTTGAAGGGCAAGCAGGTCTATTCGCTCGACCTGGGCTCCATGGTGGCCGGCTCGCGCTATCGCGGCGACTTCGAGGAACGCCTCAAGAAAGTCTTGAAGGAGATCAAGACCCGCGGCGACATCGTGCTGTTCATCGACGAGATCCACACCATCGTCGGCGCCGGCTCCGCGGACGGAGCCCTCGGCGCCTCCGATATGTTGAAGCCGATGCTCGCGCGCGGCGAACTGCAGACCATCGGCGCGACCACGACGGACGAATACCGCAAGTACATCGAGAAGGACGCGGCGCTGGAACGCCGTTTCCAGCCGATCCAGGTCCAGGAGCCGTCGATCGCCGACACGATCGAGATTTTGAAGGGCCTGCGTTCGCGGTATGAGAACCATCACCACGTCACGATCACCGACGCCGCGCTGCAGTCCGCGGCCGAGCTGTCGGCGCGTTACATCCAGGACCGTCATCTGCCGGACAAGGCCATCGACCTGATCGACGAGGCCGGCGCGCGCCTGCGGATCAAGCGTCTGACCGCCCCGCCCGAGCTCAAGGAACTCGACGGCAAGATCGCCAAGCTCACGGCCGAGAAGGACGAGGCCATCAAGAGCCAGGACTTCGAGAAGGCCGCTGAGCTGCGCGACAGCCAGGAGAAGCTCGAGGCCGAGCGCAAGGAGAAGGAGAAGGCCTGGCGCGAGGGCGAGTCCGACGTCAAGATGGTCGTGGACGAGGATGTGATCGCCGAGGTGATCTCCTCGACCACCGGCATCCCCGTGTTCAAGCTCACCCAGGCCGAGTCCAAGAAACTGCTCGGCATGGAGGCGGAGCTGCACAAGCGCGTCATCGGGCAGGACGAGGCCGTTTCGGCGCTGTCCCGCTCGATCCGCCGTACCCGCGTGGGCCTCAAGGATCCGAAGCGCCCCTCCGGTTCGTTCATCTTCGCCGGTCCGACCGGCGTGGGCAAGACCGAGCTGGCCAAGACACTCGCCGAATTCCTCTTCGACGACGAGGACGCGCTGATCCGCGTCGATATGTCGGAGTTCTCCGAGAAGTACGCCGCCTCGCGCCTCTTCGGCGCGCCCCCGGGATACGTGGGCTATGAGGAGGGCGGCGAGCTCACCGAGAAGGTGCGCCGCAAGCCGTTCTCCGTGGTGCTCTTCGACGAGATCGAGAAGGCCCATCCGGACATCTTCAACACGCTGCTGCAGGTGCTGGACGACGGCCATCTGACCGACGGCCAGGGCCGCAAGGTCGACTTCAAGAACACCATCATCATCCTGACGACCAACCTCGGCACGAGGGACATCGCCAAGGCCGCCAACACCGGCTTCAACCTCGGCGCGAACACCGAGTCGAGCTACCAGCGCATGAAGGACCAGGTCTCCTCCGAGCTGAAGCAGCAGTTCCGCCCGGAGTTCCTCAACCGCCTGGACGACATCATCGTGTTCCGCCAGCTGACCGAGCCCCAGGTGCGCCAGATCGTCGACCTCGACGTCAAGCAGCTCAACGACCGTCTCTTCGAGCGCCATATGTCGCTCGAACTGACCACGGCCGCCAAGGATCTGCTTGCGCAGAAGGGCTTCGACCCGCTGCTCGGCGCCCGCCCGCTGCGCCGCGTCATCCAGCGCGACATCGAGGACGCCATCTCCGAGAAGATCCTCATGGGCGATCTGGTCGACGGCCAGAAGGTCGTCGTCGACGCCGAGGGCGAGGGCTTGCTCGGGGAGTTCACCTTCAAGGGCGAGACCTTCGAGCAGCCGAAGGCGGCGGATGCGGCGGATGCGGCTGCTGATGGGACAGCCGCCGAGACCGATGCGCCGGATGCCGCGGTCGACGGCAACGCCGGGACTCCGCTGGAATCCCCGGAACATACGGGCACGGACCAATCCGCCGATTGATTCCGGGACAACGGCCACGGTCCTGAATAGGACCCGCATGTGAAGGCGCCCGTCCGAACCAAGGGGTTCCGGACGGGCGCCTCGCTATACGGCCTGTAGTCTATCCAATCTGTCCTGCTGAGCGGCTTATTGCAGCAGGTCCTCATCCGTGTCGATGGTCTCGGCGCGGGTGAACAGCGTGCGGCCGGCGCGTACCGAGCGCAGCACGTTCGCACGCTCATACACGGCGTCGAACACCGAGGAAGCGTCGAGCACGATGAAGTTCGCGGGCCTGCCCTCCTCCAGTCCGTATTCATCGCGCATGCCCAGCGTGGTCGCGCCGTTGACGGTGAGGAATTTCAAGGCATCGTCGATCTCCTCGAAGCTCATCATCTGCGCCAGATGCAGCACATAGTCGAGGATGAGCATCATATTGCCATTGCCCAACGGATACCAAGGGTCCTGCATGGAATCCTGCCCCAGCGAAACGTTCACGCCGGCCTCCGTGAGCTCCTTGACGCGCGTGATGCCGCGGCGCTTGGGGAAGGTGTCCTGACGGCCCTGCAAATAGAGATTTTCGGTCGGTGCGCACGCGAAATTCATATGCGCGGCCTTGAGCAGCTTGGTCAGATGGAAGAAGTAGGCGTTGTCGGCCGAACCAAGCGAGCAGGTGTGGCTGGCGGTGGTCATCGGGCCGATGCCGGCGCGGTATGCCAGCGCCGCAAGCAACTCCACATAGCGCGATTGCGGATCATCGGTCTCATCGCAGTGCACATCGATGAGCTTGCCGTATTTCGCGGCCAATTCGACGACCGTGTGCATCGAGCGCTCGCCGAATTCACGGCATTGCTCGTAGTGGGGGATGCCTCCCACGCAGTCGGCGCCCATGCGCAGCCCTTCCTCGACCAGATCCGCGCCATTCTCGCCGTGCGGCCCCTCATAGGAGTACATCCCCTCCTGTGGGAATGAGACGATCTGCAGCGTGACCGTGTCCTCGAGCTCTTCCTTGAGCTCAAGCAAGGCCTTGAGCGAAGTGAGGTTGGGATCGGTCACATCGGCATGGGAACGGATGAACTGCACGCCGTGCAGCATCTCTTTTTTGATTCCGAGCTTCGCGCGTTCCTTGACTTCGTCCACCGTGAGATCGGACTTGGTCTCGCTCCACCGCTGGATGCCCTCGAACAGGGTGCCGGATTCGTTCACGGCGCCGGGCTTGCGGGCGGTGAATACATAGTCGAGATGCAGATGCGTGTCGCAGAACGGCGGGCATGCCAGTTTGCCGCCTAGATCCACGGTTTCGATATTGCTCATATCACGACCTTGCGCGGTGAGTGTGCGGGACAAATCGGGCCCAAAGGCCGTGAACAGGCCGTTCTCGACGAGGATATCCGTCAGCGGCGTGGTCTGCGCCGACGTGCTGCCGGGCTCCCCGGTGGCAATGTGTGCGTTGGTGAACAATGTGGCGGTCATGTTCGTCCTCCCTCTGACGTCGGCGCAAGCTCCGCGCGCGGCCGGTATGTGTCTGTCTGGTTACGGGGCATCGGAACGGCGTAACCTTCGGCGCTTATTGTCAGCTCCAACGATTGCGTGGATGTGTTGCGCGTCAGGGCAAGTGTTACGGGAGATTGGACATTCTGTATGGTTGTGACGATGCGATCGGTCCTTTCGGAAGCGACGTTCCGCAAGGCGGAACCCGAGGTGGAAGTGGGGGAGGATCTGCTGGACCGGCCCGTGAGGTGGGCCTTTGCCAGCGAGAGGAGGGATGTCGCCTCGTTCTTGTCCGGAGGGGAGCTGGTGCTTGTCGACGGACGGCGGTTGGCGGATGCCGGCCAGCACCTGGGGGCCGCGAAATATATGGAAAGTCTGGCTGATGCTGGTGTCGCCGCGGTGGCGGTGGAGTTATCGGAGGGGAATGGGAAAGTGCCGCCGGCTGCTGTGGAGGCGGCGGCAAGGCGCGGGCTCATCGTCATTGGATTGCATATGAGGGTGCCGTTCGTCGACATCTGCCAGGCGGTTAATACGACCATAGTGCATGATCAGATGAAGATGCAGACGGATATGGACATGATGTCCACTCGTTTGCGTGATGCGTTGGCGCAGACACATGATGCGCAGGACATCGCGATGGCCTTGTCGAGTCAGCTGTCGGAGGAGGTCGTGCTGTTCGACGCCGACGGATTGCCTGTGGGCCGGGCCGGCCGTCCGTTCGAGCCGGGGGAGCAGACGGCGATTATCGCGCTCGGAAGCGATAGCCGACCGCTGGGCGCGATGGAGATCACGCAACGCGCCATGCCTCTGTCTGTGCAAGCCCGACATATCGTGGCGGAGGCTGTTTCGCCGATGGCGGCTCTGAGCATGGATGGCGGCACACGCATGGGTATGATCGCCCATCTGGTGCGCGGGCCTAGTGATGGCACTCGGTGCTCGGTCGCCGAGGCGAAGCAGGCGCATGAAACGTTGCTGGCCTTGGGATGCGCGCCGTCATGCGTGGCCATGCCGTTCGCCCTGCGGTGCAGTTCGCTGTCCTCGGCGGCGAAGACGGTGTCCACGGTGATCGAGGGATTTGAATCCGGCGAGGGATGCGAAGTCATCTGTTTGCTGCATGGCGACACCTTCGTGGGATGCCTGGCGGGGGAAGACGCAGGTCAGGGTGTGCGGGCATTCTCACGGCGGTGCCATGACGCTCTGGATGCCGTCCGTGGACGTGATGATGTGCAGGCCGTGCACGGCAAGGTCTGCACGGATGCGGCGATGCTGGTCGATGATTTCGGCGCCTTGCATGATGCGTTGGATATGGAGCCGCCGTCATATGGCACTGTGGCGGCCGCGTCGGATGCGATGTTTGCGCTTATGACCTCGTCACCGGGTGCCGAAGGGGTCATCGAAACCTTTGTGCGGAGGGTGCTTGGCCCGGAAATATTGGAATCCCCGCATCTGATTGACGCGATGTGCGCCTGCTTCGATGCGCTCGACAACAAAAGCGATGCCTGCGCGAAGCTTGGCGTGCAACGTCAGACCCTGTACAACCGATTGGACAAAGCGGAACAGACGATCGGCGTCTCTCATGAGGACCGCCGGGCCTGGGCAACGGCCCTGTGCGCCGCCAAATTCGCACAGGCACGTGCCCTCCGGCACCTTTGAACAGGTCTGGCGGAACGCTTGGCATAGTGTCCAAATCGTCCCCGCCGCCAGTTAATCGCCGGTTCATAACGAGGTAAATCGGCCGGGGGATGGTTGACATCATCATCCACACCGGCGTCGCGTAGAAACGTGACCCATCCAGAAAGGCGGTTGAGATGACGGCAAGTACAGGAAGCATATCTTTCCTTCCCATTCACGGGACCAAGGATTTCTCTGGCAACGCGCGGACAACAAGAGACAACGTCGAAGATGAACTGCAGATTGTGCCTGAACGGGCCAAGACCAAGAGCCTATGGGGACAGTTCTGGGTGTGGTTCGGAGCGAATGTCGCTCCCATCAATTGGCTGCTTGGCGCGCTCGGTGTGCAGATGGGACTTGGATTGTGGGAGACCTTCGCGGTCATTCTGGCAGGCAATCTCATCGGCATGTCGGTTTTCGGCGTCATGGTGCTCATCGGCCAACGCACGGGATTGACCGGCATGCTGCTGGGACGTCGGGTATTTGGTCGTTTTGGCAACTATCTTCCGTCGCTTATCCAATCCATTGTCGTTATCGGCTGGTGTGCCGTGAACACTTGGGTCGTGCTCGACCTGGTTACCGCGTTGTTGATGAAGATCGGTTTGGTCGACTCCATAGACGGTCATTTCGCACTTAAAGCAGCCATCGGCGGAGTGGTGATGCTGGTTCAGGTCATCGTCTCTTTGTTCGGATACAAAGCAATCTCTACTTTTGAGAAATGGACGGTGCCTCCGACCGTGGTCATCCTCGTGGCCATGACCATCGCGGCTTGGGGCTTCATGGGCATCGATTGGAACTATGCCGGCAACCTGCCGTCTAGCGGTGTGAGCCACGTTGCTGCGATCTCCTCGGTGATGACTGCCATTGGCATCGGTTGGGGGTTCACCTGGCTGACCTATGCCTGCGATTATTCTCGTTTTGTGAGTCGTGAGGTGCCGCGCAGAAAGCTGTTCGGTGCCAGTGCATTGGGACAGTTCATTCCTGTATGCTGGCTTGGTCTGCTCGGCGCGACTTTGGCCACCAAATCCGGCACCATCGACCCGGGCCAGCTCATCGTCGATAATTTCGGCGCACTTGCCATCCCGGTGCTGCTGCTTGTGCTCCACGGGCCGATTGCCACGAATATCCTCAATATCTACAGCTGCACTCAGTCCGTGCTGTGCTTGGACGTGAAGATCAACCGACGGGTGCTCAACGTGGCCGTGGGCGTGTTTGCCTGGTTTGGAGTGCTGCTCTTCCTCGGAATGTCCGATATCGGTGACGCGCTGGACGGATGGCTGTCATCCGTGGCCGGATGGACATCGGTGTGGGGAGGCATCATGTTGGTGCATTTCCTGATTATCGAGCGCAACCGTGGCGATTTCTCCAAGGTGTTCAGCGGCAGGGGAAAGGACGGTGTGCCGTTGGTGCGCTGGCAATCCTTGGTCTCTTTCTTCGCGGGGTTGGGCATGTGCTGGGCAATGAGCTATGGCGCGCTGTTCCATGGGCCGATTGCCACGGCCATGGGTGGCATCGATTTAAGCTGGTTGGGCGGCATGGCCACCTCGGCCTTGGTCTATCTCATTCTGGCGAAGGCGACTGGCATCGGGCGTTGCATGTCGTTAAATGAGTGAATTTGATTGAACGAGCACCCGTGTCATGGGTTCTTCCCCATGACACGGGTCCTATGCTGGATGGAAACCGCGCCAATGCGGTTGTGGGATGTCTTACGAAAGCCGACTATGGAAGGCGAGTGAAGGAGCTAGCCATGTTGATTCGCAATGTGCATGTTGAGAACGGGAGCGAAACCAAGGACATACGCGTCGAGAATGGTATGTTCTCGGCCATCGAGGCCGAATTGCAGGCGCACCCCGGCGAGGAAATCGTCGATGGGCGCGGCGGTCTGCTGATTCCGCCGTTCGTTGATTCCCATGTGCATCTGGATGCCACGCTCACAGCCGGCGAACCAGAATGGAACGAGACCGGCACATTGTTCGATGGCATCCGCATCTGGTCGGAGCGTAAGAAGACGCTCACCGAGGAAGATGTGCGGAGCCGCGCGCGACGCACCATCGAGATGATGGTCTCGCATGGCATCCAATATGTGCGCACGCATGTGGACGTGACCGATCCCAGGCTGACCGCGCTGCATGCGATGGTCGCGTTGCGCGAGGAAGTCCGTGATCTGGTCGACCTGCAGATCGTCGCCTTCCCGCAGGAGGGCATCCTCTCGTTCCCCGACGGCAGACGTCTGATGGAACGGGCCGTCGACGAGGGCGCGGATGTCGTGGGCGGCATCCCGCACTTCGAATTCAACCGCGACTATGGCGTCGAATCGCTGCGCTTCCTCTCCGACCTCGCCATGCGCCGCGATCTGCTCGTCGACGTGCATTGCGACGAGATCGACGACCCCGCCTCCCGCAACCTCGAGGTCCTGGCCACGCTGGCATACGAATCCGGGGTGGGGGAACGCTTCACGGCAAGCCACACCACGGCCATGGGATCGTATGACGACGCCTATACCTACAAGCTGTTCCGTTTGCTCGGCATGTCGGGCATGAATTTCGTGAGCAATCCGCTGGTCAATATGCATCTGGGCGGCCGGTTCGACACCTATCCCAAGCGCCGTGGTCTGACGCGCGTCAAGGAACTCGACGAGGCCGGCATCAACGTGTCGTTCGGCGAGGACGATATCCGGGACCCGTGGAGCCCGCTGGGTGCCGGCAATATGCTGGATGTCGTGCGCATGGGCGTCTACGCGGCGCAGCTGATGGGATACACGCAGATCCGCGAATCCTATCGATATGTGACCTACAACGGCGCGCGCACGCTCAATCTGGGCGACCGGTACGGTATCAAGGTCGGTGTGCCGGCCAACTGCATCGTGCTTGACGCGCCTGATTTCTATGAGGCGCTCAACGAACATGCCGAGGTGCTGTTCAACATCCGTCGCGGGCGGGTGATTGCGGCCACCAAGCCGCGCGAGACGCGGGTATTTCGCGAATAGCAAACCGGCATAGCGGCCGGTCATAGGGAGATAAGACGAGAAGAGTCTCTTATGCAAAGAGCCGGGCCTTGTAAGGTCCGGCTCTTGGTTTTTGTAGTTTTGCTATAAGGATGGCTCCGCCGGCACGGGAGCCCACTGGGCTCCCTCTACGGCCGGCTCGCGCGGTGACCTGCTGAGCGGGTCACCGCGGGTCAGCGCACTGCGTTCAGCCACTGCTCCTTGGTGGCCTTCTCGGCCTCGAGCTTGGCCTTCTTGGACGGATCGGTCTCGGCGGCGATCTTCGCGGCAAGCTCCTCGAGCTGGGCGTTGAGCTGCAGCTCGAAGCTCGACTTGCGGGCGTCGGCCTCCGGATCGGACTGCTTCCAAGCAGCATCCTCGACGGCCTTGATCTGCTTGTCGACCGCGTCAAGGCGGCCCTCGATGCGGCGCATGTCGTCGCGCGGCACGTAGCCAATCTGATCCCACTCCTCCTGGATGGCGGCGAGGGCCTGACGGGCGGCCTTGGCGGCCTTCTCGTCGGCGACGGGCACCAGAGCCTCGGCCTTGACCAGCAGCGCCTCCTTGGCGGCCAGGTTCTCCTTCTCGTTGCTGGAGATCTGCTCGCGGTCGGCCTGGCGGGCGTTGAAGAAGGTGTCGGCGGCCTCGCGGAAACGGGCCCACAGCGCGTCGTCGTCATTGCGCCCGGCGCGGCCGGCCTTCTTCCAACGATCCATGAGGTCGTTGAACTTGCGGGAGGTCTCGCCCCAGGCGGTCGAGTCCTTGAGCTCGTTCGCCTCGGCGATGATCGCCTCCTTGACCTCCTTGGCGTGGTTGCGCTCGTTGTCACGTGCCTGGGCCCACTTGCGGCGGGCCTGGTTGAAGGTCGTGCGTGCCGAGGAGAAACGCTTCCACAGCTGATCGGCATCGGTCTTGTCGATGCGCACGGTGGTGCGCTGGTGCTGCTGCCACTCGTCGAACAGCGAGCGGAACTTGTCGGCGGTCGAACGCCAATTCGTGTTGTCTCCCAGCGAGGCGGCCAGCGCCTCGGCCTTCTCCACGATCTTCGTGCGCTCCTCGACGGCCTTGGCCACGGCGGCCTTGCGGGCCTCGGCGATCTCGGCCTTCTTCGTCTCGGCGGTGGCCTTCAGGGTCTCGAACTGCGCCTTGAGCGCGGCGATATCGCCCACGACGGCCGGCTCGGCGGTCTCTTCGCTCAGCGACTTGACCGACTCATCGATCTCACGCGGCTTGATGTTCTGCGCGTTCAGACGCGAAGCGAACAGATCCAGCTTGGCCTTGAGGTCAAGGAAACGGCGGGCATAGAGCGCCAGCGCCTCCTCCTTGGAGGTGTCGGGGAATTGGCCGACCTCACGCTCGGCCTCGCCGTCCTTGACATAGACCGTGCCGTTGTCGTCCACGCGGCCGAAGGCCTCGGCGGCCTTGACATCCGCATCGGAATAGGCGGCGGTCGTCGGCGTGGCGACATGCGCGGCGGGGGTCTTCTTCGCGAAGGCAGCGGGAGACGGCGCGTGCGGCTTCGGCATCGCGGCGGGGGAGGGGGCGGCCGGCATAGCGGCGGGCGTGCCACCGTTCTGCTCTGCCGTGGGCGTCGTCGCCTCGGCGTTCTGCTCGGCGGTGTTCTCGATGGTGGTGGTCTCGTCGGCCATGCTCAGCTCCTTAAGCTTCATGTGGTGGAGGGGTGCGTTCCGCATCGGGGAATGCCCCGGTGCTTTGACGCAACCGTCACCTATTATATTGATTCCGTGGCTAAAGGTGCATCATTATCAGGATTTCCGGAATGGCTCCCCTCCGAACGCGTGGTGGAGCAGCGTGTCATCGACACGCTTCGCAAGGTTTTCGAGCTCAATGGCTTCCTCGGCATCGAGACGCGTGCCGTGGAGACCGGGGCCAGTCTGCTCAAGAAAGGCGAGACCAGCAAGGAGATCTACCTGCTGAGCCGTCTGCAGGAGGTCGGCCATGAGTCCGACACGCCTCTTGAGGAGCGGCTTGGACTCCATTTCGACCTGACCGTGCCGCTGAGCCGGTATGTGGTCGAGAACGCCAATGACCTCGCCTTCCCGTTCAAGCGCTGGCAGATCCAGAAGGTCTGGCGCGGCGAGCGCCCGCAGGAGGGCCGCTTCCGCGAGTTCGTGCAGGCCGACATCGATGTGATCGGCCAGGGCGATCTGCCCGACCATTATGAGGTCGAGCTGCCGCTGGTCATGGTCGCCGCGCTCGAGGAGCTGCGCGCCTTCGGCCTTCCCAAGGCCACCGTGCACGCCAACAACCGCAAGCTGTCCGAAGGCTTCTACCGTGGTCTTGGCCTGACCGACATCGAGGGCGTGCTGCGTGAGATCGACAAACTCGACAAGATCGGCGCCGACGAAGTGGCCCGTCTGCTCGTCGAGGCCTGCGGCGCGACCGAGGATCAGGCCCGCGCCTGCCTCGAGCTGGCCGATCTGACCGCCGCCGACGGCGCGGAGCTGTCCCGAAAATTCGAGGAGCTGTGCGCCAAGCACGGCATCGAGCCCGGCTCCGAGGCGCACGACCTCGCCCGTCAGGGACTCGACACGCTCGCGATGATCGTCGACGAAGCCGCCGCCATCCGCCCCGGCTCCGTCATCGCCGACCTCAAGATCGCCCGCGGACTCGACTACTACACCGGCTCCGTATACGAGACCTTCCTCGACGGCGCCGCATCGCTCGGCTCCATCTGCTCCGGCGGACGATATGACAACCTCGCCTCCGCCGGCTCGCGCAAGTATCCCGGCGTCGGCCTGTCCATCGGTCTGTCCCGCCTCGTGTCCTATATGCTGCACACCGCCGGCGCGCACGCCAACCGCGTGTCCCCGGCCGCCGTGCTCGTCGCCGTGTGGAACGAGGACGAACGCGCCGCCTCCAACCGCATCGCCGGCCAGCTGCGTGCGCGCGGCATCGCGGCCGACGTGGCGCCCACCGCCGCCAAGATCGGCAAGCAGATCAAATACGCCGACAAACTCGGCATCCCCTACGTGTGGTTCCCCGGGCAGGAAGGGGCCGGCGACGAGGTCAAGGACATCGTCACGGGCGCGCAGGGGGCGGCCGATGTCTCGTCGTGGGAGCCGGATACCATCAATGCCCGGCAAACCGTTGCATTGGACTGATTTTCCAACGGAAATATCCAGATAAATAGGGAGTCAATAGCATGAGCCAGACGGCTTACAGAACCCATCACGCCACCGAGGTGACCGAAGCCTTGGTCGGCCAGAAGGTCACCCTGTCCGGATGGGTGGACCGTCGCCGCGACCACGGCGGCGTGGCCTTCATCGACCTGCGCGACAGCAGCGGCCTGGTGCAGGTCGTCATCTACGACGAGGAGATGGCCCGCCCGCTGCGCAGCGAATTCGTGATCAAGGTGACCGGCGAGGTGCGCCTGCGCCCGGACGGCAACGAGAACACGCATCTGGCCACCGGCAAGATCGAGGTCGTGGCCGAGGAGATCGAGATCCTCGCCAAGTCCGACGCGCTGCCGTTCCAGGTCTCCACCGCGTTGGAGAACGAGTCCGAGAACAAGCTGCCCGGCGAGGACGTTCGTTTGAAGTATCGCTACCTCGATCTGCGCCGCCCCTCCATGGCCCGCAATCTGAAGCTGCGCTCCGACGTGTCCCGCGCCGCCCGCCATGCCCTCGAGGAAATGGACTTCACCGAGGTCGAGACCCCGACCTTCATCAAGTCCACGCCGGAAGGCGCCCGCGACTTCGTGGTGCCGGCCCGTCTCGTGCCCGGCTCGTGGTATGCGCTGCCGCAGTCCCCGCAGCTGCTGAAGCAGCTGCTCATGGTCTCCGGCGTCGAGCGCTACTACCAGCTTGCCCGCTGCTACCGCGACGAGGACTTCCGCGCCGACCGCCAGCCCGAGTTCACCCAGCTCGACATGGAGATGGCCTACGTCGACCAGGAGGATGTCATGGCCATGGCCGAGAAGGTCATCAAGGCCATCTGGGACGCAGCCGGCTTCGGCGATCAGGTCACGCTGCCGCTGCCGCGCATCACCTGGCAGGAGGCCATGGACAAGTATGGCTCCGATAAGCCCGACCTGCGCTTCGGCAACCCGCTCGTGGAGTTGACCGAATACTTCAAGGACACGCCGTTCCGCGTGTTCCAGGCCCCGTATGTGGGCGCGGTGCTGTTCAAGGGCGGCGCCGACACCCCGCGCCGTCAGTTCGACGCCTGGCAGGAATGGGCCAAGCAGCGCGGCGCCAAGGGCCTTGCCTATGTGCAGTTCGAGGCCGACGGCACCCTCAAGGGCCCCGTCGCCAAGAACCTCTCCGACTCCGAGCGCGAGGGCCTGATGGAGGCCGTGGGCGCCGAGCCCGGCGACGCCGTGTTCTTCGGCGCCGGCCGCCGCGAGTCCGCCCAGATGCTGCTGGGCGCCGTGCGCGTGGAGCTCGCCCGCCGCGCCGGTCTGCTCGACCCGAAGAAGTTCGCCTTCACCTGGGTCGTGGACTTCCCGCTGTTCAAGCCCACCGACGATCCGGACGACGACGATTACTCGATCTCCCACTCCAAGTGGACCTCGATGCATCACCCGTTCACCATGCCGAGCAAGGACTGGATCGACAAGTTCGACCAGGATCCCGAGCATGCGATGTCCGATTCCTACGACATCGTCTGCAACGGCGAGGAGATGGGCGGCGGCTCGGTGCGTATCCACCGCGACGACATCCAGGACCGCGTGCTGGGCGTGCTCGGCATCTCCGCCGAGGAGGCCGCCGACAAGTTCGGCTTCCTGCTCGAGGCCTTCAAGTACGGCGCACCGCCTCACGCGGGCATCGCCCTTGGCTGGGATCGCACCGTGTCGATCCTCGCCGGCGCCGATTCCATCCGCGACGTCATCGCCTTCCCGAAGGCCGGCGGCGGCCGCGATCCGCTGACCGGTGCCCCGGCCCCGATCAGCGCCGAGCAGCGCGCCGAGACTGGCGTCGACTACGACCCGGACGAGGAAGAGTGATTCTCACTCGCGCCGGTAACCCCTGATTTCGTGAGGCTCCGTTCCGCTTGGGACGGAGCCTTACTCGTATATGCATAGGCACTGCATGCCAAGCATGATCCGCGTTTCGCTCGTGCCATGTGCCCCGTATTGGCGATACCCCAATAATCCCGTAGTGCCACAAACCGTACGTAGTGCGGCAAACGGTGCGCGGTGTAACAAACCATGCATAGTGCAACAATCAGAAATGGCGGAAAATGGCTATTGTTGCACTACGTCATGTAGCACTGCGCACGGTTTGTCGCACTGTGTAAGGGGTGTTGCATTGTTAGGTAGCCAGGAACCAATAACCAAGTACATAGTCACCGTGGAAATCCATACTCACGCCGCGCTCCGTGCGGCAGGTTTGGCGGCGCGTGAACCGACGGCCAGCCGGGAATCACAGAGCGCACGGTATTCGCGCATGGGAAATCCCGTAGGACGTATGCCCATTGCCTTTGACACTTCTTGGACAAACGCTGCCTTGGCCGCCTTGGTGCGCAGATCGTCGGCGAGTGTTTCGATTACCGTCCACCCCATCTGCCGCAGACGGCGGCGTTTCTGCTGATCGCGCACATATTGTTTTCGGAACCGACGATGATGGTCGCCGTCATATTCCACCGCGACCTTGTGCTCCGGATATGCCAAATCCACGATGTAAGTGGCGCCTTGTTCCGTATCGATGATGCGATGCTGCATAACCGGCATCGGCAGCCCAAAGGATAGGAGCGCAAGGCGTGTGCGGGATTCCTGCACTGAGTCGGCGGGACGTATCAGCGTCAAGGCGGCCTGACAACGTTTGCCACCGGTGATGCCGCCCATCTCGTCCAACCGCGCCGTGAATTGCGCAATCGTGTAATTCCAACGACGGATGATCGATTCCGCAAGAATCACGAGCTCCGCCACATCGAGGTATCGGGCGAATTGCAGCCATGTATCCAGCGGTGTCATGGCGACGACGCCGTTTGGGAAGGTGTAGGCGGTGAACGGTCTGTTCCACATATGGAACTCGACATCCTTGATGTGTGATCGGAAACGGCGCTCGCGAACGGTGACGTGGAAGATCCGATCAGGCAACGAGCTGCGGCGGGGCGGTTCGATTTCGAATAATTCCAGTGCCGTGGTGAGGGAGAACACCAAGGAGCGGTTGGTTCTGCAATGCATCAGTTTTTCCTGGCATGCGTCCAGTGTGGTTTTGGCGTGTGTGGCAAGGTCTTTGGCCAGATAATTGCGGATTTCTCCGTTATGTGGCGCGGTGTCGTATGCGTTCATATGTCCATTGGAACGATATGCGCGCGCCTATGTCCAGTCGTGCGGAGCATTGTGGTCGGAGGCCATGTTATCCACAATGATGTTCGTCGGCGAGATGGGGTGTCGTTATGCGGAGAGTGGACGTCACGATATCTGCGCGGACGGCATGGAGTGGGCCATCCGTAAGGGGCAAGAGCAATGCCGCGCGAATTGGGGGAGTGTTCACCTGCCGTTTGCCTGCGATGACATGGGACGCAATGTGGCGTGCCTAGCGTTGGATGTATGAGAAACAGAGGATTATGGCAGGTGATGCGCCGCGGATTCGTCCGCCGTGTGCCCGATCGTGTGGCTTTCGACACGTTGGCGGCGGTGCTGGCGTTGAGCGTCGTGGCGCTTGGCGTCGCGCGCATGGTGGCGTTGGGCTGATCTACAGCTGGGATGGCGTGCGGTTGGGCCGAGCGCGAAGTGGGACCGGTATACGCAGTAGTAACACCGTTCCCGTAAACTGGCAGGGTTTGATGAGACAACGGCGTGCGCGATATGGCATCGTCAGTGTCTCGCGCCGCCATGAGTGGAAAGGCTCCCCGCTATGGTTGCGAGCACCAACACCAGCCATGCCCTGTGGCTGCGCCGTTTCGGCGCGATGATGCTGGCGGTGATATTGGCCGTGATGGGCCTGGGATCGCTGTCCGGCACCGCCCGTGCGGCCGACGACGAAGTGAAGGGCAAGACCTTCACTGTCGCCACCGACACGACTTTTGCCCCCTTCGAATATCGCGAGGGCGGCGAAATGGTCGGCATCGATATGGATCTGATCCGTGCGATCGGCAAGGACCAAGGCTTCGACGTGAAGATCCAGTCCCTTGGCTTCAATGCCGCGTTGCAGGCCGTCAGCTCCGGCCAGGCCGACATCGCCATCGCCGGCGCGTCGATCACCGACGAGCGCAAGGCCTCGTATGATTTCTCCGACCCGTATTTTCAGTCGGGCATCCAGATGGCCGTGGCCAAGGACGACGACAGCATCAAGGGATACGAGGATCTGAAGGGAAAGACGGTCGTCGCCAAGACCGGCGCCGAGGGCGAGGCCTATGCCAAGGAGAACGCCTCCAAGTATGGCTATACGGTCACGTCGGTCGATCAGTCGGCGACGATGTATGAGATGGTCAAGTCCGGTAACGCGGTTGCCGTCTTTGATGATTATCCGGTGCTGGCCTATGGCGTCTCCCAGAACAACGGCTTGAAGATCGTGACCCCGAAGGTGCCGAACGGCGAGTATGGCATCATCCTCGCCAAGGGCAAGAACCCGGCGTTGCTCAAGGCCGTCAACGCGGGCCTCAAGAACCTCAAGGCGAACGGCGAGTATGAGAAGATCCTCGCCAAGTATCTCGGCGCGGACGCCGCCAAGGAACAGGTCTCGGGCGTCGAAGAGGCCTCCGACGAGACGTCCTCCAACGGCAAGGCCGGGGAGGCCGTCAAGGGCAAGACCTTCAAGGTCGGCACCGACACCACCTTCGCGCCGTTCGAATATCGTGAGAACGGCGAGATGGTCGGCATCGATATGGATCTGATCCGCGCCATCGCCAAGCAGGAGGGCTTCGATGTCGAGATCCAGTCGCTCGGCTTCAACGCGGCCCTCCAGGCGCTGAGCTCCAATCAGGTCGACGTGGTGCTGGCTGGCATGTCCATCACGGACGAGCGCAAGGCCGCCTATGACTTCTCCGATCCGTATTTTCAGTCGGGCATCCAGATGGCCGTGGCCAAGGATGACGATGATATCAAGGGATACGAGAATCTGAAGGGCAAGACCGTCGTGGCCAAGACCGGCGCCGAGGGCGAGGCCTACGCGAAGAAGAACGCGGAGAAATACGGATACACGGTGACCTCCGTCGACCAATCCGCCACCATGTATGAGATGGTCAAGTCCGGCAACGCGGTCGCCGTGTTCGACGACTATCCGGTGCTGGCCTACGGCGTCTCCCAGAACAACGGCCTGAAGATCGTGACCCCGAAGGTTCCCAACGGCGAATACGGCATCGCGGTCAACAAGGGCCAGAACGCCGATCTGCTCGCCGCGATCAACGAAGGCTTCGAAGCCATTGTGAACAACGGCGAATATCAGAAGATCCTCACCAAGTATCTTGGTGACGAAGCCGCCGAGGAGCAGATCGCCTCGATCTCCGGCAAGAAAACCGACGTCAACGCATCCAACGGCACCACTCAGACTGTGAAGCAATCCAGCTTCATGGACCTGGCCAAGCAGTCCTTCCCCGCGTTGATGAAGGGCCTCAAGAACACGCTGCTCATCACCGCGATCTCCTTCGTCATCGCATTGGTGCTCGGCGTGGCATTCGGCCTGCTGCGGGTGAGCCCGAACAAGGCTCTCGCTTGGATCGCGCGCGCCTATGTCGCCGTGTTCCGCGGCACACCGATCCTCGTGTGGGCGTTCTTCTTCTACTTCGGCGTGCCCCAGCTCATCGGTCATTCGGTCAACATCTGGATCGCCGGTGCGCTCACGCTGTCGCTGAACTCCGGCGCCTACCTCGTCGAGATCGTGCGCGGCGCCATCCAATCCGTGCCCAAGGGACAGATGGAAGGCGCCCGTTCGCTCGGCCTGAGCTATGGACGGGCCATGAGCAAGGTGATCCTGCCGCAGGCCACCAAGATCGCCATGCCTTCGGTGATCAACCAGCTGGTCATCATGCTCAAGGACTCCTCGCTGCTGCTGGCCATCGGCTTCGGCGAACTGCTCTATCAGGCGCAGCAGATCTACGCGGCCAACTTCCGCGTCACCGAAACCCTGCTTATGGTCGGCGTGATCTACTTCGTGGCCATCACGCTGCTGACCTGGCTTGCCAACATCGTCGATAGGAAGGTGAACCGCTGATGAGCGAGAACACTGCCGAAACCAAGGAAACCATGGAAAGTCAGGCTTTCGTGCCGTTCAAGCCGCATACCGACGTGCAGGCCGACGCCTTGAAGGACGTCGTCGCCTCCGAGGTCGCCGACGGCGAGAACACCGACCGGATCATGGTCGAGGTCAAGGGCCTGCGCAAAAGCTACGGCGAGACGGAGGTACTCAAAGGCATCGACATGACCGTGCGCCGTGGCGAGGTGATCTGCATCATCGGACCCTCGGGCGCCGGCAAATCGACCTTCCTGCGCTGCCTCAACGCGCTCGAGACGCCCACCTCCGGCTCCATCGAGGTGTGTGGGCATATGCTCGGCGCCAAGGACACCGACGTGGACAAGGTGCGCGAACAGGTGGGCATGGTGTTCCAGCATTTCAACCTGTTCCCGAACATGACCGTGCTCGAGAACATCACGCTGGCGCCCAAGCTCGTCCACAACGAAAGCGACGAGGAGGCGCGCAAGCATGGCATGACGCTGCTTGAGCGCGTCGGATTGGCCGAGAAGGCCGATATGATGCCCCGGTCCCTCTCCGGCGGGCAGCAGCAGCGCGTCGCCATCGCCCGCGCCCTCGCGATGCGCCCCAAGGTCATGCTTTTCGACGAGGCCACCTCGGCGCTTGACCCTGAGATGGTCGGCGACGTGCTCGAGGTGATCCGTTCGCTGGCCGAGGCCGGCATGACGATGATCCTCGTCACGCATGAGATGGGCTTCGCCCGCGAGGTTGCCTCCCGTGTGATCTTCACCGATGGCGGCGTGATCGAAGAGGAGGGCACCCCCGATCAGATCTTCAACCATCCGAAGAGCGAACGCTTGCAGACCTTCCTGTCGAAGGTGCTGTAACGCTTGCGTTCTGCTGAAACGGTTGCGTTTCGCTGCGGGGCCGTGAGGGCCGCCGGCATCGCATTCCCGACACGCTCCAGGCCGCTCGGCCGAGCCTACGGTCGGGAACGCAATGCCGGCGGCCCTCACTGGTATGGTGCGGAAAACCGGGTTTTGTGCTGTGATGGTTGCGATTCGTGGACGGGCATGGTCGGTAGACTGGTGCCATGGCTCGCGATGAGGGGAATGGAAACGGCAAGGTGGGGCGCAAGGCCATCGAGCGTGCGCTTGACCGTGCGCAGCGTGGGCTGGATCGGCTTGATCGGCTGCATGAGATCGGTTCGACGGCGACTGGGCATGAGCGTTTGGCTCAGGCGGCCGAATCCAGCGCGCTGCTCAGTTCCGTGTGGAGCGTGCCGCCGGCGGAACGGCTTCTGTATCGCGATGGAAGCGTGGCGGGGTGCGCGCCTGCGCTCGCCGACCGCCGCTGGACCCTCGCCGATATCCAAGGCGACGAAACGCCGGGCTTCCATGGCGACAAGGATGCCGGCAAACGGTTCGTCGCCATCAGCTCCACGGAAATAGCCCGATACCAGCAACTGCTATATGCCAACGGCACGCGCGGCGACCGACGTCGGCTGCTGATCGTGCTGCAGGGCATGGATGCCTCGGGCAAGGGCGGCATCGTCAGGCATGTGTTCCGCCAAGGCGATCCGATGGGCATCCGATATCACGGTTTCGGCCGCCCCATGCCCGAGGAGGCGGCGCATGATTTCCTGTGGCGCGTGCGGCGTGCATTGCCCGGACCCGGATGGATCGGCGTCTTCGACCGTTCGCACTACGAGGATGTGGTGATGCCACAGGTGTGGGATGCCGCGCCGGAGGGGTTGTGGCGCGAACGATGCGAGCGGATCAACGATTTCGAGTCGGAGCTTGCCGCCGATGGATGCGCGATCATCAAGATCTTCCTGGTCGGCAGCCGCGAGCGGCAGCGCGAGCATTTCCTCGCCCGCCTCGACGACCCCACCAAACGATGGAAATTCGACCCCAGCGATATGGGCGCCCGCGAACGATGGGACGACTATATGGCCGCATGGTCGCGGGTGTTCGCGCTCACCTCCACGCCGGCCGCGCCATGGCATCTGGTGCCGGCCGACAACCGTTGGTATTCGCGCGCCGTCGTCAGCGAACTGCTGCGTACCACGCTCGCTGGCTTCAATATGCAATGGCCGCCGCTGGCGCCCGACGTCGATCCAGACGATATCCGCCGCCGCCTCGCCGAGGCGTAGGCGTGCGGCTAGACTGGGCCCCATGGCAGACGAGACGAACTATGGGTCGCTGGGGCGGCTGGCGCCGGATTGGGACGGCGGCGAACGCAATCTGACGGCCGACGACATCTACGAGCGCTTCTTCGGGTGGGTGATCGACGCCAAGGGCATCGAACCCTGGCCCCACCAGGAGGAAGCCATCATGGACCTGCTGGCCGGGGACCATGTGATCCTCAACACGCCCACCGGCTCCGGCAAATCGCTGGTGGCGTTGGGGCTCCATTTCGCGGCGCTGTGCACGGGGCGGCGCTCGTATTACACCGCGCCGATCAAGGCCCTCGTATCCGAAAAGTTCTTCGATCTGGTCGAGGTGTTCGGCCGCGACAATGTGGGCATGATCACCGGCGACACCCATATCAACGCCGACGCGCCGATCATCTGCTGCACCGCCGAGATATTGGCCAACCAAGCGTTGCGCGAGGGCGCGCGCGCTGACGTGGGCATGGTCGCGATGGACGAATTCCATTACTACGGTGATCCCGAGCGCGGCTGGGCTTGGCAGGTGCCGTTGCTGACGCTGCCGCACACCCAGTTCCTGCTGATGAGCGCGACGCTCGGCAACGTCGATGCCATCGCGGACAAACTCGCCGACCTGAGCGACACGCCCGATGTGGATGTGATCGCCGACGCGCCCCGACCGGTGCCGCTGAGCTACGAATACACGCTCGACCCGTTGGAGAAAACCGTCGAACTGGCGTTCCGCGAAGGCTCCACGCCGATCTACGTCGTCCATTTCTCGCAGGACGCGGCGCTGGAAACCGCCAACGCGCTCGCCTCCACCGGCGTGTCCAGCAAGGAGCAGCGCGCCGCGATCGCCGAGGCCATCAAGGGCGTCAAATTCACCACCGCCTTCGGCAAGATTCTGCAGCGGCTGTTGCGAACCGGCGTCGGCATCCACCATGCCGGCATGCTGCCGCGATACCGCCGCTTGGTCGAACAGCTCGCCCAGCAGGGCCTGCTGCCGGTCATCTGCGGCACCGACACGCTTGGCGTGGGCATCAACGTGCCGATCCATTCGGTGGTGCTGACCGCGCTGACGAAGTTCGACGGCAGCAAGATGCGCCGCCTCAAGGCCCGCGAATTCCATCAGATTGCCGGGCGCGCCGGGCGCATGGGCTTCGACACCGAGGGACTGGTCATCGCCGAGGCACCGGAATTCGAGATCGAGAACGCCAAGGCCGTCGCCAAGGCCGGAGGAGACCCGAAGAAACTCAAGAAGGTCAAGCGCAAGAAGGCGCCCGAGGGTTTCGTGACGTGGAACGAGAACGCCTTCGACAAGCTCATCGACGCCGAGCCGGAGACTTTGGTGCCGCACTTGAAGATCACGCATTCCATGGTGCTCAACGAGGTGGAGCAGGGCGGCGACGCGCGCGCCCGCGTCGATGATCTCATCGACGACTCTGCGCAGACGCCCGAGCAGAAGGAGCGTCTGCACCAGCGCGCCGACGAGATCTTCGCCACGCTGTTCGACACCGAGGTCATCGAGGTGCTTGAGGGCCGCGACGGCGGCAAGGACTATGTCATGACCCTCGACATGCCTGACGACTTCGCGCTCGACCAGCCGCTCTCGCCGTTCCTGCTGGCCGCGCTCGAACTGCTCGACCCCGAGTCGGACACCTATGCGCTTGACGTGATCTCGATGGTCGAGGCGACGCTCGAGGACCCCAAGCAGGTGCTGCGCGCGCAGGAACGCGCTGCCCGCGACCGGGCGATGGCCGATATGAAGGCCGATGGGATCGAATACGACGAACGCATGGAGCGCTTGGCCGAAATCACCTATCCCAAGCCGTTGGAGGAGATGCTGTCCGCCGCCTTCGACCACTACCGTCACGACGTGCCGTGGGCCAACGACTACTGGCTTTCGCCTAAATCCGTGGTGCGCGACATGGTCGAAACCGCCTCCGACTTCACCGGATACATCTCCCGATACAACATCGCCCGCTCCGAGGGAACGCTGTTGCGCTATCTGTCGGATGCCTACCGCGCCTTGGCACGCACCGTGCCGCCCGAGATGCGCGACGAGCAGTTGGAGGATGTGATCGCCTGGCTGCGCGTGCTCGTGCGCTCGATTGACTCCTCGCTGGTCGACGAATGGGAGAACGCCGGCACCGATTCGCTGGACGCCTCCGAGGCGGCCGCGGCGCTCGCCGCCCCCGGCAAGCGCGACGCGGTGGTCGAGGACCGCCGCGGGCTCACGGTGCTGGTGCGCAACGCCATGTTCCGCCGCGTGCAGTTGATGGACCTCGACCGGCCCGAGGAGCTTGGCGCGCTCGACAAGGACTGGGGATACGGCGTGCACGAATGGGAGGATGCGCTCGACGACTACTACGAGAGCCACGAATATGTGGAGACCGGCGCCGAGGCGCGTTCGGCCGAGCTGTTCATGCTCGACGAATCGCATGAGTCCGACGAGCATATCTGGCGCGTCCGTCAGATCATCGACGACTCCGACGGCGACCACGACTGGGCCATCACCGGCACCATCGACCTCGACGCCACCCAGGAGTCCGGCGAAGTCATCTTCCACGACTACGCGGTCGGTGACTGAACCGTCTGCAAAGCTGGCTTCGCTTGTTCCAACATCGTCGGCATGTCAATCAGTTCGAGGGTCGGGTCGTCCGCGACCTTGCGTCGGGTGGCTTGCGAGCAAGGTCGTTTGGTGAACAGAGCGAATCGGTATTGCCGGTATCCCTCGATAAGCCGGACCCTGTCCTTGAGTGTGGCAATGGTATCGCTTTCGTTGAAGTCATTGCGCCACTTGCATTCGCCAAGTGTCGCCAGGGCGCCGTCGATATCTCCGGCGACGATGTCGATGTCGGTTTGTTGACGAGTCTTCGGATCTCCTCCCCACCAGCGCCCGATTTCCTTGGGCAGCATGGAGAAGACATCCTGTGCATGCCGCCACATCCATTGCTTGCACACATCCTCGAACTGCTGTCCGACATAGGTGTCGAACGCGGGTCCCGAGGTCGCGTGATGGGAAGCTCCCTCCCCTTGGCCGTTTTCAATCGCTGTGGTCGCCGGACCGATGAAGCGGTGCCAGTAGGCGAAGAATGGATCGCTGAACCGCCACAATCCCTTTTTCGATCGCGCGGGGTTGGTGCCGAACGGCACCTCGCGTTCGATGAGTCCCAGATCGGTGAGCCGTTGCAGATATGCGCTGGTCGCGTCAACGGGAATTCCTGCCTTGGCCGCGATGTCGGCGCGTTTGGTCGCTCCGGTTCCGATGGCTCCCAATAGCGAGTTATAGAGCATGGGTTCGCGCAATTCCTGTCGCAGCAGCATCATCGGTTCGTCGTAGAGCAGTCCGGAGGTGGAAAAGCAGAGTTTGGCGAGGTTCTCCGCAAAACCGAGTGAAGTGTCGATCTGCTGCAGATAATACGGTGTGCCTCCCAGCGCGGCGTAATACTCCATGACTGTTTCGGGGGACACGCCAGGCAACATCAGCGAGGCATCGAAGATATCGAATGGCTTAAGCCGTATCTGCGCGGTGCGTCTGCCATAAAGCGGACTGCGGTATCCGAGCACCTTGCTTTCCATAAAGCCTTCGTTGCTGCCGGAAAGAATCATGGTGACGTTCGTATTGAGAAAACCGTGATCGATGGCGATCTGCATCATCGATGGCAACGCGGGTTGCGCGGCCGCCGCGTAGGGGAACTCGTCGAAGACCAGGACGTAGGGGTCGCCCGCGCCGCGTGTGCGCGTCTGTTCGAGGATGAAGTCGAAGGCCGCCTCCCAGCTTGTCATCGCTGGCATGGATGTGGGAAAGCCGAAGAAACGATAGATTTCGGCGCTGAATCGCATGAGATTATTGGTGTCGGATTGTTCCTGCGCGGTGAACCAAAGCGTGCGTTTGTTTGCACAGAAGCGTTGCGCCAACGCGGTTTTGCCCACACGGCGACGTCCGTAGAGCACGATCATCGTGAAACGATTGTCATTCCACTGCCGTTCCAGTGCGTCGAGTTCCCTCTGCCGTCCGATGAACATGACATACCTTTCGTGGAATTTTTTGTAATCAGGATTATTATAATCGTAATTACAATTTTATTACTAAGTATAAGGGCCTCTCGCGGCGCGTGGCACCGATGTCGAACAAGTGTTCGACGATGGGGTAGGATGGGTGGCATGAGCGGAACGGATTTGTTTGCGGCGTCCGAGGCGCCCCAGGACGTGACGCGGCCGCTGGCGGTGCGTATGCGGCCGCGCACCATCGACGAGGTGGTCGGCCAGCGTCAGGTGCTGGGGGAGGGCTCGCCATTGCGGCGCCTTGCGAATCCGGCCAGCAAGGGCAGCCTCACCGCGCCGAGTTCGATCATCCTCTTCGGCCCTCCCGGGGTCGGCAAGACCACGCTCGCCACGATCGTCGCCAATCAGTCCGGGCGCGTGTTCGAGGAGCTGTCGGCCGTCACCTCCGGAGTCAAGGATGTGCGCGAGGTGCTTGACCGCGCCCACGAGCGGCTCGTGGCCAAGGGCGAGGAGACCGTGCTCTTCATCGACGAGGTGCACCGCTTCTCCAAATCGCAGCAGGACGCGCTGCTGCCCGCCGTCGAGAACCGCGACGTCACCTTCATCGGCGCGACCACCGAGAACCCGAGTTTCTCGGTCATCAAGCCGTTGCTGAGCCGTTCGGTCGTCGTCAAATTGGAATCGCTCGAACCCGAACAGCTCGCCGAATTGGTCGCCCGCGCCCTCGAAAGCCCGAGAGGACTCAAAGGCGAGGTGAAGGCCAGCGACGAGGCCATCGCCGAGATCGTGCGCATGGCCGGCGGAGACGCGCGCAAAAGCCTGACGATTCTGGAGGCGGCGGCCGGCGCCGTCACCCATGACGAGGCGCGCAAGAAGGGCGCACGCCGCCCGATTATCACGCCCGAGGTCGTCGGCACCGTCATGGACGCCGCCACAGTCCGATATGACAAGGACGGCGACGATCACTACGACGTGATCTCCGCGTTCATCAAATCGATGCGCGGCTCCGATCCCGACGCCACCGTGCACTATCTGGCCCGCATGATCCGCGCGGGGGAGGACCCGCGCTTCATCGCCCGCCGCATCATGATCGCCGCCGCAGAGGAGGTCGGCATGGCCGCCCCGCAGATCCTGCAGGTCACGGTCGCCGCCGCGCAGGCCGTCGCCTTGGTCGGCATGCCCGAGGCGCGCATCATCCTCTCGGAGGCGGCGCTCGCCGTGGCCACCGCGCCGAAATCCAATGCCAGCTATATGGCCATCAACGAGGCATTGGCCGATGTGGACGCCGGTCATATCGGCGCCGTGCCGCTGCACCTGCGCAACGCCCCCACCAAGCTGATGAAGGAATGGGGCAACCACGAGGGCTACCGCTACGCCCACGACTGGCCCGGCGCCGTCGCCCCACAGCAATATTTGCCCGACGAACTGGCGGGGCGAGAGTACTACCATCCCAACGACCGCGGCTACGAGCACGAGGTCGGTCCGCGGCTCGAACGCATCCGCGCGATTCTGCACGGGCAGTGACCTGGACGGCGTGCGGGCGTGCCATGGGCCGCGCCGTAAGCCGCGCCGCAAAGCCGTGCCGCGCCGCCGGGTGCGGATATACTGGTGTGCGGTATGCCGCAAGCGGTTGCATAGGGAAGAAGTGAGGTTGCGATGACGCAGGGCGGGGGAACGCGCGCCAGGACGATTTTCATCGTGGATGATGACCAGGCCATCGGCGAGATGCTGGGGTTGGTGTTGGAGAACGAGGGCTTCGCCACCGTCACCTGCACGGACGGACTGCGCGCCGTCGAGATGTTCCCCACCGTCGCCCCGGATCTGGTGCTGCTCGACGTGATGCTGCCCGGTCTGGAGGGCACCGAGGTGGCGCGCCGCATCCGTCAGACCTCCGGCGTGCCGATCATCATGCTCACCGCCAAATCCGACACCACCGACGTCGTGGCCGGTCTTGAGGCCGGCGCCGACGACTATGTGTCCAAGCCCTTCAAGGTGGTCGAACTGCTGGCGCGCATCCGCGCCCGCTTCCGCATCGCCGACGCCACCGGCCGCACCGGCGGCCAGGACGAATCCGGCGCGAATTCCCCCGACCATATCGAGCGCGGTCCCATCGTCGTCGACCGGCTGGAGCACACCGCCACCAAGAACGGCGCCGACCTCGGCCTGACGCCGATGGAATTCGAACTGCTCTATGTGCTCGCCGTCTCCGCCGGCGAGGCCATCTCCCGTTCCAGCCTGCTGAAACGCGTCTGGGGATATGAGAACTCCGGGGACACGCGCCTGGTCAACGTGCATGTGCAGCGTCTGCGCGCCAAGGTCGAGGACGATCCGGAGAATCCGACGATCATCACCACCGTGCGCGGCATCGGATACAAATTCGTGACCCCGGAGCGCTGAGAGAACCGCGATGATGTCGCCTCGCCGCACCTTCAGCTTCGCCCGCCTGCTGCGTCATGGACGCACCGAGGTGCGGCGTTCGCTGCAGGCGCGCACCATCGTGCTGGTGGTGCTGGTCACGCTGGTCGTGGCCGTGGTGTTCTCCTTGGTCGCGATGGTCTTCGTGCGCTCCTCGCAGCTCGACCAGGTCACCGAGCAATCCCGCAACGATTTCTCGCAGATGGCCCAGCAGGCGCAGTCGAACCTTGACTCGGCCGACGTGAGCGGACAGGTGCAATACCAGCGCTTGGTCAACGATCTCGCCTCGCAGCTGCAAGGCGATGGCGCATCGAATCTGGCGGGCGTGTATCTGTGGGGCAAGGGTGCCTCGAATGATGCCATCGTGCCCGTTTCCACCGAACCGACCTATGCCGGGCTGGTCACGGATGCCATGCGCTCGTCCGTCGCCTCCGACACCGAGGGCAGCGTGTTCATACAGTCGGTCGATCTCGGCTCCTCGGACGGCGAACGGCCCGGGGCGGTGCTCGGCACGGCGCTCGACTTCGGCGCGGCCGGTGACTTAGAACTGTTCGCACTATATTCATATGACAGCCAGCAGCAGGCGTTGACGCGCATCCAGCTCAACCTGCTCAGCGTGTGCCTGGCGCTGAGCGCGGCCATGGGCGTGCTGATGTGGGTGGTGCTGCGCGGCATCGTGCGCCCGGTCGAACGCGTGGCCGAGGCCGCCGAGACGCTGGCCGACGGCGATCTCGATGCGCGCGTGCAAGTGGACCGCAACGACGAGCTGGGCACCCTGCAGCGCTCCTTCAACTCGATGGCCGATTCCCTCAACCAGAAGATCGGCGAACTCGAGGAGGCCGGCGCGATGCAGCGCCGTTTCGTCTCCGATGTGAGCCACGAGCTCAGGACCCCGGTGACGACGATGCGCATGGCCTCCGACCTGCTCGACATGCGCAAGGACGGTTTCGACCCCTCGACCCGGCGCACGGTGGAGCTGCTGGGCGGGCAGATCGGGCGCTTCCAGGATATGCTCGCCGATCTGCTGGAGATCTCCCGGTATGACGCCGGCTATGCCGCGCTCGACCTGGTCGAGGCCGATGTACGCGATTCGATCCGCGAGGCCGTGGACCAGACCGCCGCGCTCGCCGACTCCCGCAGAGTGCCGGTGCATGTGTATCTGCCGAATGTGCAGGTGCTCGCCCGCATCGATCCGCGCCGCATCGTGCGCATCGTGCGCAACTTGGTGGCCAATGCCGTCGACTTCGCCGAGGACTGGCCGATCGAGGTGCGTCTGGCCGCCAACCGCCGCGCCGTGGTGATCAGCGTGCGCGACCATGGCGTCGGCATGGACCCGGATCAGGTGCCGCATGTCTTCGATCGCTTCTGGCGCGGCGATCCCTCGCGCGCCCGCACCAGCGGCGGCACCGGTTTGGGGCTATCGATTGCAATCACCGATGCGCGGCTGCACAACGGCACGATCGAGGTGCGCAGCGAACCCGACGAGGGCGCGTGGTTCCTGGTGTCGCTGCCGCGCAATCCCGAGACCGGCGAAGTGCCGGCGTCTGACATGCCCGTGGCCTTCGAGCCGGGCACGGATGCGATGCGCATTGTGGGAGGCTTCGGCGTGGCCGACAACGGTGCCGTCGACTATCTGGATTCCAGGCAGGGAGGGGGAGCCGCATGAGCTGGTTGTCGGACATGGGGACGCCCGGTCGCGGCCGGTGTCCGAAGCGTCGCCGGGCCGCTGGCCGAGTTCGGGCCGCCGCGGCGGGCGCGATGGCCTTGGCATTGGCCTTCGCCGCCACGGCATGCTCGAGCCCGCTGGGTCTGCCCTCCCATGGCCTGGTGCAGACGATGGCTCCGGTCGAGCGACAGGATCACCGCGTATACACCAGCCCCGAGGGGCCGTCCCGCGACGCGCAGCCCGAGGGCATCGTCGCCGGGTTCATCGATGCCATTCCCTCGGGCGTGCAGTCCGATGGGTTCCGCGTGGCGCGTCAATTCCTCACCAAGAAAGCCGCGCAGGAGTGGTACGCCGACGAAGGCGTCACGGTCTACGGCGGCACGCCGGATTTCCGGCGCCGGGCCAACACGATGGACGACGACGGTTCGATCGTCGTCGAGATGACCCTGCAGTCCGTCGGCACGCTGGACAAGCATGGCTCCTACACGCCGAACCCCTCGGGGCAGACCGCGACGATGACCTTCGTGCTGGCCAGATCCTCCGGACAGTGGCGCATCGACGATCTGCCCGATGGCGTGGCGGTTGCGTCGGCGGACTTCGACCAGGTGTTCCGCCAGGTCTCGGTCTATCGCGTGGACGCGGCCGGCGAACGGCTGGTGCCCGACGTGCGGTGGCTGTCGTGGCGCAACTGGCGCACGCAGGCGGTGCGCGAGGCATTGGATGACGCGCCGGCTTGGCTGGACAACGCGGTCATGGACCTCAATGACGGGGGAACCCGGCTCGACATCGAATCGGTGACAGTCGAGGACAATCTGGCGCAGGTGCGTCTCGACGGTTCCCTTGCCGACCTTGACGCCGGGCATCGCGCGCTGCTGGTGCGGTGCATCCGTCTGACGCTGGGCGACGGCAACGTCGACTACGGGGTGCATGTCACTTCGAGCGGCGAGGATTATTCCGACGCGGACAGGGAGGTCTCCCTGGCGGTCAGCCTGCCCGACGATGGTGTGTTCACGCTGACCGGTGGTCGCGTGGTGTCCCTGCGGTCGTCCAGCCCGCTGCGCGTGGCGCAGACCGCCGGCTTCGCGGATGCGAGGGGATTCGTCTGGACCAATGGCGGTGGCGCCGTGCTGCGCGCCGATGGCGTGGCCGAATGCCTCGACGGCGACGGCGCCTCCTGTGGCGCGATGTTCGATGGGGAACGCCTGTCGAGCGTCGGGGCCGGTCTGGATGGAGAGATCTGGGGCGTGAGTGCGGATGGCAAGGCGCTTGTGGTGTCGCATGCGGGGCAATCCATGCGTTTCACCTTGCCATGGCTCGGCAGCGGCGCCGTGCGCGCGTTGGCCGTCTCCCCCGAGGGGACGCGCCTGGCGTTGGCCATCGAAGGAGGCGCGCATGGGGGAGTGGCGCTGCTGTCGGTGGCCCGCGGCGGGAAGGGCATGCCCTCCGGCGTGGGGACCGAGGTCGCGCAGGTTTCGGCGCACGACGATGTGCGTATGCTGACGTTCTATAACGATCTGATGCTGGTCTATGTGGTCGGGGACCCGGAAAACGCCCGTGAGGATGGGCAACATGCCTATAGGCAGATCGTGCCCGGTCCCGACCAAGCGCAACGCCTGCCCGACAGCGCCGTCACGGCCATCGCCAGCGGGCAGATCGCGCTCTATCGCCGTCTCGCGGTGCTTGACGATCTGGGCATCGTGCGCTCCGTATCCGGTTCCTTGGACGGCGCATGGTCCATAGCGGACAGCCAGGTGACGGCTTTGGGCGCGCAGTGAGCGACCATGGCGGTCGCGCCATCCGAGGGCGTCGGCAATAAGAAGACCCCGGGCATCTGGACATTCCAGACGTCCGGGGTCGATGGGCCTGCGAGCCCATCAGATGCCGCCGTGCTCCTCGGCGAAGAGCTCCGCGGGAACCTCGGAATCCAGCGGCACTTCGTAGATGAGGTAGTCCATGTTGAATGGGATGTTGAACAGGTGACGGGTCACGCCATGTTCCTCGTGGGTGCCTAGGAAGTTGAAATTATCCGGGCACTCCGGTTCCCACTTGGCGAGCAGCTCGGCTGCGCCGCCAATGGTCTTGGCCACGCCCGCCAGATGCTTGATGCCATTGACCTGCTTGATGATGAGGATGACGGTGTCCATGGTTTGCCTTTCCTATAGGACTTCGTGATTGCTGCGGCACAGGGCGTCGGCGTCCTGACGGGCGTCGCTGCCCTGCGTGATGCAATACCATTATGCTGCCGGAAAACCAATGATTGCAACGGATATAGTCACTCTGATACACACTGTTATCAAACTGTTATAGAGCTGTTATCGTTTCGTTGCCATGTCGGATTGAACACAGCGCATGTTCGTTCGATACTAGAGCTATCGATGACAACGGGTCATCAAGGCCGAGGGAAAGAACCCCGGCCGGAAAGTACACTCGAGGAGGAGTACTCATGAAGAATTGGAAGAAGGCCATCGCTCTTGTTGCCTCCACTGCGGCCTTGGTGTCGCTGGCGGCCTGCGGCTCCGGCTCCGGCGACGGTGACAGCGCTGACGGCGCTGCCGATGGCGGCAAGAAGACCGTCGGCTTCGTGGCCGTCGGCCCCGAGGGTGGTTTCCGCACCGCCAACGAGAAGGACATCCAGAATGCGTTCAAGGATGCCGGCTTCGATCTGATCTACTCGCCGACCACCCAGTCCGATCAGTCCAAGCAGATTCAGGCGTTCAACAAGTTCGTCAACGACGAGGTCGATGCGATCATCCTGTCCTCCACCGAGGACTCCGGCTGGGATGACTCCCTGAAGAAGGCCGCCGAGGCTGAGATCCCGGTCTTCACCGTCGACCGCAACGTGGATGTCAAGGATGCCGAGGCCAAGAAGGCCATCGTCGCCCACGTCGGACCGTCCAACGAATGGTGCGGCCAGCAGGCTGCCGAGTTCATCAACGAGCAGTATCCGGATGGCGCCAACGGCCTGATCCTCGAAGGCATCGCCGGCCTGTCCGTCGTCAAGGATCGCCAGACCGGTTTCGACGAGAAGATCGCCAAGAACCAGAAGGTGCTCGAGTCCCAGTCCGCCAACTGGTCCACCGATGAGGCCAAGACCGTCACCGCCGGCCTGCTCGACAAGTACAAGGCCGATGGCGTCAAGTGGATCTGGGCCCAGAACGATGAGATGGCTTTGGGCGCCGCCCAGGCCGTTGAGGACGCCGGCCTCAAGGGCAAGGTGACCATCATCGGCAACGACGGCACCGAGGCTGCCCCCAAGGCCGTGGCCGATGGCACGCTGGCCTTCGACATCGAGTACAACCCGATCTTCGGCAAGGAGACCGCTCAGGCCGTCAAGGATTACCTGGATGGCAAGGATGTCGAGTCCAACATCGAGATCGAGTCCAAGACCTTCACCAAGGACGAGGCCCAGGCTGCCCTCGACTCCGGCGAGCGTCAGTACTGAGTCACCTTCCCTAGGGAAGACCCGATAATTCAATACCGATAGACGATGGTGTGCGGCGATGGCCGCACACCATCGTTCATATCGGGGCGAATTATAACGAAACGATAAACCCCATATCGAAGGCAACAGACATGACAGACAACAAACCAATCGTCGTGATGAAGGGCATCACGATCGAGTTCCCGGGCGTCAAGGCCCTGGACGGTGTCGATCTGCGTCTCTTCCCGGGCGAGGTCCATGCCCTGATGGGCGAGAACGGCGCCGGCAAGTCGACGATGATCAAGGCTCTGACCGGTGTGTACAAGATCAACGCCGGCTCCATCATGGTCGACGGCAAGATCCAGCAGTTCAACGGCACCCTCGACGCGCAGAACGCAGGCATCGCCACCGTGTATCAGGAAGTCAACCTGTGCACCAACCTGACCGTCGGCGAGAACGTGATGCTCGGCCACGAGGTGCGTGGTCCGCTGGGCATCAACTGGAAGAAGACGCATGAGGAGGCCAAGAAGTTCCTCGCCCAGATGGGCTTGGAGGCCATCGATCCGAAGGCGCCGCTGAACTCCATCTCCATCGCCATGCAGCAGCTGGTCGCCATCGCGCGCGCCATGGTCATCAACGCCAAGGTGCTGATCCTCGATGAGCCGACCTCCTCCCTTGACGCCAACGAGGTGCAGGACCTCTACAAGATTATGCGCAAGGTCCGTGACTCGGGCGTGGCCATCCTGTTCGTCTCCCACTTCCTCGACCAGATCTACGAGATCTGCGACCGCATGACCATCCTGCGCAACGGCCACTTCATCAAGGAGGTCATGGTCGCCGACACCCCGCGCAACGAGCTTATCGGCATGATGATCGGCAAGAGCGCGGACGAGCTCTCCCAGATCGGCGCCAAGAAGGCCCGCCGCGTGATCGAGCCCGGCGAGAAGCCGATCGTCTCGGTGAAGGGACTGGGCAAGAAGGGCACCATCAATCCGGTCGACGTGGATATCTACGGCGGCGAGGTCGTCGGCTTCGCGGGCCTGCTGGGCTCCGGCCGCACCGAGCTGGGCCGCCTGCTCTACGGCGCCGACAAGCCGGATGCCGGTGGCTCCTATGAGCTCAAGGGCAAGAAGGTCGCCATCAACGACCCCTATACCGCCCTGAAGAACAAGATCGCCTACTCCACCGAGAACCGCCGCGACGAAGGCATCATCGGCGACCTGACGGTCCGCCAGAACATGCTCATCGCCCTGCAGGCGACCCGCGGCATGTTCAAGCCGATCCCCAAGAAGGAAGCCGACGAGATCGTTGAGAAGTACATGAAGGAACTCAACGTCCAGCCGCCGGATCCCGACCGCCCGATCAAGAACCTCTCCGGCGGCAACCAGCAGAAGGTCCTTATCGGCCGTTGGCTGGCCACGCACCCGGATCTGCTGATCCTCGACGAGCCGACCCGAGGCATTGATATCGGCGCCAAGGCCGAGATCCAGCAGGTCGTGCTTGACCTTGCCGCACAGGGCATGGGCGTCGTGTTCATCTCCTCCGAGCTCGAAGAGGTCGTGCGCCTCTCCGACGACATCGAGGTCCTCAAGGACCGTCACAAGATCGCTGAGATCGAAAACGGCGACAATGTCTCCCAGCAGACCATCGTCGACACGATCTCCAACACGACCATCTCCACCGGAAAGGAGGCATGATGGCGGACACCAAGAAGAAGGCCGGCAACCCGGTTCTCAAGAAGCTCATGGGCTCGAACCTGACGTGGTCGGTCGTTGCCCTGATCGTCCTCATCATCATCTGCACCATCAAGCAGCCCGACTTCCTGTCACTGCGTTGGAATGAGAACACCGGTGGTCTGGCCGGCCCGCTCATCACGATGCTCCAGGAATCCGCGCGATACCTTATGATCGCCACCGGCATGACGCTGGTCATCTCCACCGCCGGCATTGATCTGTCGGTCGGCTCGGTGATGGCGGTCTCCGGCGCCGCGGCCATGCAGCTGCTTGTCTCCGGCATGAACGTGTGGATGGCCATCCTCCTGTCGCTGCTCATCGGCCTTGCAGTCGGCTGCTTCAACGGCATGCTCGTCTCCATCCTCGGCCTGCAGCCCTTCATCACGACACTGATCATGATGCTTGCCGGCCGTGGCTTGGCGAAGGTCATCACCTCCGGTGAGAACACCGACGCCGGCTCCGTGGCAGGCAACGAACCGCTGCGCTGGATGGCCAATGGCTTCATCCTCGGCGTGCCCGCCAACCTGGTCATCGCCTTGGTCATCGTCGCAATCGTGGCTGTGGTGTGCCGCAAGACCGCCATGGGCATGATGATCGAGTCCGTCGGCATCAACGCCGAAGCCTCCCGCATGACCGGCATCAAGCCCAAGAAGATCCTCTTCCTGGTCTACGCGATCTCCGGCCTGCTGGCCGCGGTCGCTGGCCTGTTCGCCACCGCATCCGTGATGCGCGTCGACGTGGCCAAGACCGGCCAGGACCTCGAGATGTACGCGATCCTCGCGGTCGTCATCGGCGGCACCTCGCTGCTGGGCGGCAAGTTCTCACTCGCCGGCTCCGCGCTCGGCGCCATCATCATCGCCATGATCCGCAAGACCATCATCACCCTCGGCGTCGATTCGGCTGCCACTCCGGCCTTCTTCGCCATCGTCGTGATCGTGATCTGCGTGATGCAGGCTCCCAAGATCCATAACCTCGGCGCGGAAATGAAACGCAAGCGCGCGCTCAAGGCACAAGCGAAGGCGGTGGCAGCATGACAACGGCTACGGCAACCCCCAAGGCGAAGGTCGCCAAGAAGGGCTTCAAGTTCAATCCCCAGATGATCCCGACCATCACGGCCGTCGTCATCTTCGTCCTGATGCTCGTGATGGGCGAGGCGCTGTTCGGCACCTATCTGCGCATGGGCTTCTTCTCCTCGCTGTTCATGGATCACGCCTATCTGATCATCCTGGCCGTGGCCATGACCCTGCCGATCCTGACCGGCGGCATCGATCTGTCGGTCGGCGCCGTGGTGGCTATCACTTCGGTCATCGGCGTGAAGATGACCATGGCTGGCATCCCGGCGATCGTCGCGATCATCGTGATGCTGGTGCTCGGTCTGGCCTTTGGCACCCTGGCCGGCGTGCTCATCGAGGAATTCAACATGCAGCCGTTCATCGCCACGCTGTCGACGATGTTCCTGGCCCGTGGCATCGCCTCGATGATCTCCACTGACTCGCTGACCCTGCCGGAGAACAACAACTTCGACTTCATCTCGGCCAACATCAAGATCATCGACCAGCCGAAGATCAGCCACGATCTGACGATCAACGTGGGCGTCATCATCGCCGTCCTCGTCGTCATCGCCGGCTACATCTTCCTGCACAAGACCCGCACCGGCCGCACCATCTACGCGATCGGCGGCTCCCGCTCCTCCGCGGAGCTCATGGGCCTGGCAGCCAAGCGCACCAACTACATCATCTACATGACCTCCGGCACCTTGGCCGCCCTCGCCTCCGTGGTCTACACCGCGAACGTCGGTTCCGCCAAGAACACCGTGGGCGTGGGCTGGGAGCTCGACGCGATCTCCTCCGTCGTCATCGGCGGCACCCTGATCACCGGCGGCTTCGGCTACGTGCTCGGCTCCGTCATCGGCGCTCTGGTCCGCTCCATCATCGACCCGCTGACCTCCGACTTCGGAGTCCCGGCTGAGTGGACGACCATCGTGGTCGGCGCCATGATCCTCATCTTCGTGGTGCTGCAGCGCGCGGTCACCGCGGTGAGCGACAAACAGAAATAACTGAATAGCTGAAAACCAACGGTTTTCTGCCGGGCGACGGCGGCCTTCGAATCGCCTAGCCCGGCAAGAAAACCACCAACTTCATACTTTCTTCCTTTCCTTCCTCTCTGCCGTTGGCGGGTGTGGACCGGTTCCCCGGGCCACACCCGCCAACGGTTTCTGTGTATTGGAGATCTCTGTCGGATTCGTGCGGAACTCCGTCATATTCGTGCGGATCTCTGCCGGATTTGTCACACCAGATATCACAAACCCGGCAGAGATCCGTACGGATATGTGGCAGTTGCATACGAACCTGGCGGAGTTCCGTACAAACATGTGGCAGTTGTGCGCAAGCATGGGGTTCCGAACCAACGGCGTGTGCCGTGTTCTTGCCGATGCTCGACGACGCGGCGGAGCATCGGGTGCGCGTGACGTTGCGATTGTCCAGTTGTATGGGTTAAGGTGACGGATGGCTTTGAGTGGGAACCACGCCCCTCACGCGTCCCATGCGTGCCCTCGGCGGTGATAACGGCAGCTCGGCCCGGTTGGCAAACCTTGAATATTCCATATATCTAAATGCCCATATGGGCGGATAAGCGGCGCCGGAGGGTCCGGACGCGCGCGGGTGGCACCGGACGGATGGCGCCGGTTGCATGACATTGGTCGCATGAGGAGGAGAAACGATTATGACCCACGAACAGAACCAGACGGCTGCGGCGAAAGCCGTCGACGAACGCATTCCCGGCAAACTGCTTGGCGCGATCATCTCCGTCGGCGCGCTTGCCTTCATCGGCATCCTCACCGAGACGGTGATGACCGTGCTCTTCCCCGAGCTCATGCGTGAGTTCTCGGTTGACACCGCCACCGTGCAGTGGATCACGACGATCTACCTGCTGGCCGTGGCCGCGACGATGCCGATGTCGTCGTTCCTCAAGCGCCGGTTCACACTCAAGGCGAACTTCCTGATGGCCGTGGCCTTGGCCGTCGTTGGCTCGCTCATCATGATCTTCGCCACCGCGTTCCCGGTGCTCATCATCGCGCGAGTGATCCAAGGCATCGGTTCGGGCATCGCCACGCCGCTGATGATGAATATCATCCTCGAACAGTCGCCGCGTTCCAAGATCGGACGTCTCATGGGCTTCGGCTCGCTGGTCATCACCGTGGCGCCGGCCATCGGCCCGACCGTCGGCGGCGCCGTGACCAGCGTGCTGCCGTGGCGCGCGATCTACGTGGCTGCGATTCCGCTGATTCTGCTGGCCATGGTCGTCGGTCTCAAATGCATCGAACAGAAGGTGCCCACCGAGGCGGCCTTCCTCGACCCGCTGCAGGTCATCACGATTGTGCTGGCCTTGGTCGGCATGGTGCTCGGCCTCAACCAGGCCGGCGTGGCTGTCTCCGCGGCGGTTTCCGGCGGCTCGTGGCTGGTCTCCGGCGTGGTCGCCGTGGTTGCGGTGGTCGTGGGCCTCGGCTCGCTGGTCGCCTTCGGCCTGCTGTCGCGGCGCGCGTTCTCGCCGCTGCTGCGCCTCGGCATCCTGCGCAATCCGGTGGTGCTGCTGCATCTGCTGCCGTATCTCATCATGCCGTTGGTGTCGATCGGCTTCGGATATGTGATCACCAATGTCGCCCAGCTGGCCCTCGGCGCCGACGCTTTCCTTGCCGGCGCGCTCGTGCTGCCCGGTTCGCTGATCGGCGCCGTATGCGCTCCGATCGGCGGTTGGCTCTATGATCGCTTCGGCGCGACCGGTCCGATCCTGACCGTCTTCGGCGTCGCCACGCTGGGACCGGTGCTGCTGTTCCTCTTCGCACTGGACCTCAATCCGGCGATGCTGGCCGCGTTCTACTTCGTCTTCGGCTTCTTCTTCGCGATGGGCAACGCCAATGTCATGACCAGCGCCCTGTCCGAGATCCCGCGCGAATTCGCCCCCGACGGCAATGCGATCTTCAATACTTCGCTGCAGTTCGGCGGCGCCGCCGGAACCGCGCTGTTCTCCACGCTGCTCGCCGTCGCCCAGGCCGGCCATGGCGTCGAGGGTTCGGCCGCGTTCATGCACGCGACCGCCGTGGGCGGCCGTTGGGTGTTCGGCGTGATGGTCGTGATCTGCGTGGTCAGCTGGCTGTCCCTGTTCACCGCCTTCCGCCTGCGCGCCCGCCGCGCCTAAACATGGTTTTAATCCTCCCTCTGATGAGGGAGGTGTCAGCCAACGGCTGGCGGAGGGAGAGAGCGTCGCCCTCCGCTCCGGCATTTCACTCCAACTTTCCCAACTGCCTCAACAACGACTCCACATGCCCCGTGGCGCGCACGTTGTATCGCGCCAACAGCAGCGTCCCAACGCCCTCCGCATCCACATCGACCACGAACGTCGAACGGATCGGCCCCACAACCGTCCTGCCATACAGCTTTCGTTCGCCCCAGGCCGCCCAGGCCTTGTGCGCGGCGAGCTCCGGGTCGCTCAGCAACGGGAACGTCAGGTGGTCCCGTTCGCGGAACTTCGCCAGCCTCTCCGGCGCGTCGCGGCTGATGCCCACGACCTCGTATCCAGCCGCAGTCAGGCGATTGAGGTTGTCACGGAAGTCGCAGGCCTCCTTCGTGCAGCCCGGAGTCATCGCGGCCGGATAGAAATAGACGATGACCCTGCGTCCCGCGTAATCCGACAGCGAAACCTCGCGTCCGTCGTCGGCCGACAGCGTGAAGCCGGGAGCCGGCTCGCCGGCCTCGAGACGGGCCGGCATCGCCTCGGTCGCTTTGTCTTCGACAGGGGTTCCCTTGGTATCGCTCATATCCTTGTCCTCCATGGCGTCATCGAGCTTTCCACGGCCCCACTGTAGCCGAGACGGACGTGCGGCGCCATGGGCCCATTCCATCCGCGAAGGCATGTCATGCGACGACCGCCCATGGGATTGAATCGAATATCCACGGAGCCAACTGAGGGCTTGGACTCGGCTCGTGCGATGATGGGACCAGAACACACGCATATCGGAAGGGAACGTCATGGACGGCCGGAACGAGAACCACGGACAAGAACAAGGACAGAACGACTGGGCGGCCGATATCCAGTCCCAATCCCAGCCAACGGAGCCGATTCAGGATCCGGGCGCCGCCCAGGGACCGCAGGGAATGCCGACCCAGCCGATTTACGGACAGCAGGGCGCGCAATTCGCATCGGACGGAACGGCCTACGATCAGCCGGTGTATGGGGCGCAGCCGTCCTACGGGCAGCAGTCTTCGGGCGACGCCACCTATGGGCAGCAGACGCCGGGCGCGACGGCCTATGGTCAGCCGATGCCGAATGGGCAGGCCTCCGGACAGGCGGCATATGGGACTCAGCCGTCCTACGGACAGGCCGGATACGCTGCCCCGGCCGGCGGTCAGCCGGTTTATGGAGCCCCGCAGCAGACGGCGGACGGCCAGGTTCCGCCGGCTTACGGCCAACCCTACGGGCAGACCTACGGCCAGTCCTACGCGCAGCAGGGCGCGGGCTACGCCCAGGGCGGCTATGGCGCGCCACAATACGAGCAGCCGGCCTACGCGTATCCGCAGAACGCCTATGTGTCCAATGCCAAGTCGAAGATCGCGGCCGGGCTGCTCGGCATCTTCCTCGGCACCTTCGGCGTGCATAACTTCTATCTGGGGTACACCGGCAAGGCCGTCGCCCAGCTGTTGCTCACTCTCGTCGGCTGGATCCTGCTCGGACTGGGGCCCATCATCGCCGGTCTGTGGGGGCTGATCGAGGGCATCCTCATCCTCGCCAGCCATTACGGCTCTCCGTGGCATCGCGACGGGCGGGGCGTGGAGCTCAACGACTGAACCCGAGTCCGCTGCGGGAGTGCGTTCGGTAATCGCGCGCATGCGGGCAGTCGTCCGCCCCATTCCAGCTCCAGGAATCGGCAGGCGCGATGGAGCTCAGTATCCGTGCGCATGCAGATAGTCGTCGTCGAAGCCGAAGTAATGGCCGATCTCGTGAATGACCGTGATGCGGATCTGCTCGACCATCTCGGCATGTGTGGCGCAGATGCGCTCGTGCGGGCCCTTGAACACGGTGATGACGTCCGGCATGGCGCCCGCGTATCCGGTCGTGCGCTGGGGGAGCGGCACTCCCTCGTAGAGGCCCAGCAGCTCGTCGCATTGGTCCTCCATCGTGGCGCGCTCGCGTTCGGTCGGCTCGTCGGCCATCGCCAGCCCCACGTTGTCGAGCACGCGGCGGAACCGCTCGGGTATGCCCGCGAGGGCTTCCTCGATCGTCGTCGCGAACTCGTCGTCCGTCATCCTCATGTGGTCCAAGTGTAGCGGGCGGATGGGGCTTCTTGATTTGCGTTGGTTAAGCCCGAATCGGGTTTGGGGCGGACCGGGGGCCATATGGAGTGCGACACATGTCGCGGTTGGAACGTTGTCTATATGGTTATTCCACGAATCGCGCTTGATCGCTTGGTCGGCGGTCGCGGGCCGCTGATTCTTGGCCATGCATGGGACCAAACGAGCCGGTTGCGATGGCATTCGACCAAACTGTTGGTTGTTTTGGGCTTCTGTTGGTAATTGTTCTGGGGCTTCGACAGATTGACTGAAAGAGAAAAGGCTGTTTTAAGCCATTTTCTGCTTGCGCCGGAACGAGGGTTCCGCGGCTGATTACCAACAGAAGCCCAAAACAACCAACAGTTTGGCAGGGATGAGCAAAATCCACTCCTTCAGTGCTGGAAATCGCCGTGCAGGCGATGTTCCATGATGGCCGAGGCAACCATGCGCAGGAAGTCGGCGAGATTCGCTTCGCTGGCCAACGTGGCGTGGGTCGCCACGAATGGCTCGTATCCCAGTGCTCTGAGCCTATTGCGTTTGGCGAGGTCATGCTCCCATCGATCCATCGTGTAGTGGTAACGGCCGTCATACTCGACCACGACGCGGTCATTCGGATAGGCGATGTCCACGGTGAGTTCGCCTGTGCCGGAGATGTGGTCGAAGATTCGATAGTTCGGTTCGGCGGGAGGCAGCCCGTAATCCTCGCCAGCCAAGCGTAGCAGCGTCTCCTGTGGCGAATCGGTGCCTGGTTTGCTGCGGCTGAGCGCGTTGCGACATCTGGACACGCCGATGAATCTACCGGCGGACTGAATGTAATGCTCGAGTTCCTCATGGGTGCAGATCCGCAGGGTTTCGTTGGCGCAGGTCATCCAGTCCATGACCACGACCAGGTCTTCAAGACTCAGGTATTGCGCCATTTGGCAGACGGCTTGCAGCGGGGAGACGCCGGACTCTTTGGGCTTCGCATCGCCCGGTTGGATGGACAGTGGCGGGTGCCGGGTTCGGTGACCTTCTACCGTCCGGTCAAACCCACGGAGCGGTTCAAGCGGATGCTCGCCGAGGCTTTTGGGCCGTCCGGAATCGATTTCACGCAGCTGGTGGCCATGGAATTCGATTTGGATACGTTCTCCGGGGAAAATCCGGACGATGGCATGGATGATTCCGAGTTTGAGATGCCCATCGATCTTTCGGGCATGGACGTCGCGGAACGTGCCGAGGTGCTTGGAGATTTGGAAACGCGCTATCGTGCGCTTGCCGTGCGCTGCAAGGGGCTGCCTGCATGGGAGGGTATATGCGCGGGGATCCGCCGCGAGCTTGCCCGTGATGGCGGAGTGGTGGACGCGCTTACGCGTGCCTTCAGCCTCGATGAGGAGCATGATGGCGGTTTCGAGGACTTCGCGGATATGCGGGAGGCGACATCCATATTTATGAATGCATGGAATGTGCTTTCGCGTGATACGCGTTGAGCCGCGGATTGGGCTGGCAGTGCGTGCGCGCGGCTTGCGCTGCGGAGGGTTAAGGCGGTTCTGTCTTTTTGATGGACGGGCGTTTCTTTGTTCCTCGGCAATGATGGCGGTGAACGTCACGCTTCTGTTGCGCGCCGTCTAGCCGCGCTTGGAGCCTTGGCGGCTGACGCCGCCCTTGTGGCCGGTGGCCTTGAACGGTTTGGCGGAGCCGGTGAATCCCTTGGCCGTGCGATTGTTTGATTCAAGGCGTTGCCATGATGAGGATTTGGCGGTTTTGACTGGGAACGCGTTGCCAAGTCGGTTCGGGATGCCGGTCTGATTGCGCTGTGTCATGATTCTAGCTCCGTGATGCGGTTTTCCACTTCGCGCAGGCGGTTGCGCAGCGCGGATTCCATATCGATGCCGGCGGCGTCGGCCCGGCGGATGACGGCGAGGACTTGATCGGCGTATGCGTTCGCATCAGCCTTTGGCTCAGCCTCTTGCATCGTGTTCGCCTCGCCAGACGATCCCAACGCTCGTTCGAGCAGCGTCGGATCCGAGGCCTTGGCGGCGCGGTGGATGATCTTCGCGGCGCGGGGGAAGGCGCCCTGCGCGTGCGAGATGCCCTCGATGACGGACTTGCGGTGCTTCTCCTTCTGCTTCATCTTGTTCCACAGCGCGAGCACCTGTTCCGGACTGTCCTCCTGCGCCTCGGGCTCCGCGGCAGCCTCGCCATCGGGGCGGAACACATGCGGGTGGCGTGTGATGAGCTTGTCGACGAGCCTGTCGCACACTTCGTCGAGCGTGAACGGGTCCTCCGGGTCGCGCTCGCACACCGCCGCCTGGTAGATCGACTGCATGAGCATGTCGCCCAGTTCCTCGCGCATGCCAGTGCGGTCGCCCTCCTCGACAGTGTCGACGTATTCGTAGGTCTCCTCGAGCAGGTTCTTGAGCAATGAGCGGTTCGTTTGCGCCGCATCCCATGCGCACCCGCCCGGCGAGACGAGGATGGTGACCAGCGCCCGCACCCGCTCCAACGCCGTCGGTGCCTCGGACACCGGCTTCAGCTTCGAGCAATTCTCGAAGCCCTCGGGCAGACGGTAGTCCGCATCCATACGCATGTTCTCGTCATCAACCATGCGCCCCATCCTAGCTGGGGCGGGGAATCGGCGATCGATGCTGCAACGGGCCCGATAATCCAACCAGCAGACCTTTCGTTTTTGAGATATCTCGCTGTGGTGACGATGACGACGCATGCGCCCGATACCGTATGTTCGTAAAACGAAACCGCCATATTTGTCACAAGGAATGACGCTGTCGCGTTTTTCGTGATGCGACCGTTACCTGCCGGACGGAGTCTCTTCTCGTAGGATCTTGCGCTTTCAAAGGTGGTTTCAAATGAGGAATCGGCATATTCCATTCAAAGCGGCTGCTGGCGCTCTCGCCGCAACCATGCTGTTATCCGGCTGCGGCTCGGCGACGGCCAGCATCGAATACACGGGGACATATGATCCGACGGGCAAGAGCATTCTGCAACTTGCCGCCGATCTGGATTCTGGCGCCACCACGAGCGTGGAACTCGTCGAATACTATCTGCAAGCGATCGAGCGCAATGATGACAAGGGCGCGAGGATCCATGCGATTACCGAGATCAATCCACATGCGATACGTCAGGCCAGGCTGGCCGACCGGTATCGTAAGGATCATCCCCAGCATTCCCCGCTCTACGGCCTGCCATTCGTGGTCAAGGAGAACTACGATGTGGAATGGATGGCCACCACCGCGGGAAGCGAGGTTCTCAAGGACAATGTGTCCCGTGTGAACGCTCCCGTGGTGCAGGATCTCATTGACGAGGGTGCCTTCGTGCTGGCGAAGACCAACATGAGCGAACTGGCGGCCTCGTTCGGACGGCTCGGATATTCCTCGCAGGGAGGACAGACGAAGAACCCCTATAACCTGAGGCGGGATCCGTCGGGCTCCAGTTCCGGCACCGCCGCGGCGGTGGCCGCGGGCTTCGCCCCGTTTGGTCTTGGCTCGGATACCTCCGGCAGCGTGCGCGGTCCGGCCTCCGTGACGGGATTGGTGGGCATGCGCCCGACATTCGGCAACACGAGCCGTACCAGTGTGGTGCCGCTGAGCAGTGACTTCGATGTGACCGGCGCCATCACCAATACCGTCGAGGACCAAGCCATCGTATTGGATGCGATCGTCGGTCCCGATGAGGAAGATCCGGTCACCGAACACGCGGAGCGGAATCCGCAGTATTTCGAGAGGCTTCACCAAAGTGGCTTGAATGGTGCGACCCTGGGGGTGGTGAACCTGTTCAACGGTGGCAACGAGGAGGTAGACGAAGCGTTCAGACAGGCGCAGAAACAGCTTGAGCGGGCGGGCGCGAAACTGGTCACCATCGATCTCGACGAGTCCTATCTCAATCTCTGGTCCGATGTTATGGGGCCGGTTGGTGACGCGGAATTTGTCCGTGACTACGAATGGTACATGCGTCATCACGGTGCGCGAAGCAACGCGAAGACCGTGCGACAGCTCGTCGATAAAAGCAAGGAACTCAAGGGCACGGACCACGAAGTGAATCCTGCGCGCATCGAAGGCTACGAAACAAATCTCAAGGCCGCGGACAAACTCCACGGCGACGCGGTCCAGTCGATCCTGAACGAGAAGATGCCCCAGCTCACCGCGTCCGTGGAACGGACCATGGCGGACAACGCCGTGTCCGCGCTCATCTACCCGACCCTGAGCTGCCCTGCCAGCGTCCGATACGATGCCAAAGACCCCACGTACCAGTGCGAGGCAGCCGACACCTATGCCGCAAGCTACCTTGCCAGTGCGGCTCACCTGCCGGAGCTCACCGTTCCCATGGGACGTGACATGCAGAACATGCCTCTCGGCCTGAGTTTTGTGGCCGGCAAAAACCAGGAATCCACGTTGCTGGACCTTGGCGCCGCGTATGAGCGGATCAGTCCGTATAGGAACGGCGAGGGGTTGAAACTCGAGTGACATGGGATGGCCGGAATGACGGCTCGCGGTATGTCCTTCCGGCTGTTTTGTCCGTTGCGACCATTGTCCAGGGCGAGAGTGCCATAGCTGGTCTGTGTTCTGTTGTTGTTCTTGGCGTTCTCGGTTGTTCTTGGGCTTGATCGCTGGATTCGGCAGCTGGACTAAGCCTCTGGATTCCCTGTATTCGATCATTCCCTTATCGACGGTTTTGCCCCTGCGGAACAATGTTTCGGTTGCTCTGAGCTTATTATCGACGGCTGTATTGCAGAGCAGGGCTTAAGTGGAATTTTGACGTGGTTTTGAACGTGGCCGGCATTGCTTGGACGGCGATCTGGAATTTGGCTTGGTATGGTAGCCCGGCTACTCGTCCTCGTCGTCCTCGAGTATGCGTTGCGCTTCGCGGTATTTCTCCACGCGGCGCAGGTCCCGGTCGGTGACGGTGGGCAGGCGGTCGAGGTTCATATTGTCGGCGAGGTCGCTGAGTTTGACTTCGCGCGCGATGCGTCCGGCCTCGGACGTCGCCGGGTCGGCTGAGTCGCAGGCGGAGCGGATGCGGCGGATGTAATCCATATACGGTTCGCCGCTGCGACGTGTGTCCAGTTCCACGGCGCGCACAATCGTCGGAGGGAAGCCGAGGGCGAGGAGTTCGTCGGCGGTGGTGTCGGTGTCCTCCAACAGGTCGTGCAGCCAGCCGGCGATCTTGCCTTGAACAGTGGCGCAGCCGGCGGATACGCGCTGCGGGTGACGCCAGTAGTCCTCGCCGCCCTTGTCGACCTGACCGGCATGCCGTTCGCGCGCCAGTCGCTCGGCGAGGACGAGAAGTTGTTCGTCTTGATCCGTGCTTGGTCTCTGGCATTCGGATGGTGTCTTGTCGGCGGTTGCGTTTGGCAGCCGTTTGGCGAAGAACCGGTCCATAGTGGTGTGCGCCGTGCCGGGCAACGGTGCATCAAGTTGTGTGTAGCCGAGCCGCCGGTAAAGCCGTATCGCGTCAGCGAGGTTATGGTGGGTCTCTAGATACAGCGTGGCGTAGCCAGCTTCGGCGGCGCGCTGTTCCACGAGCGCAGCGAGCCGATGACCCAATCCTTGGCGTTGCGCGGCAGGGGAGACATACAGCTTCTGCAGCTCGGCGACGCCGGGATGGTCCGGAAACGCGGCGAACCCCGCGCCGCCGACCAATGTGCCGTCATCGTTGACGGCGACGAAGTAAGCGCGGGCATTGTCCGTGTCCGTGCCGGTGCCGTTGATAGCCTCGTCAAAGCCGTCTCCGATGTTGTAAAAGGAACTCAAATGATCAAGCTCCGGATCAAAATACGCGGTACCGGGAATATCAAGACCATGCGCAGTCAAACTTTCGCGCACAATGGCCGCCATCGACGCATCATCCGCGGCGGCAATGGGACGAATCAGCATACCGGCCATTGTATTGCAGCAACGTTCTAGTGTGCGATCTACATTTCCGAATGTTTTGTTTGTGATACAGCGAAGGTAACGCAAGAACGAGAGAAAGCAATGGCAGGACGAGTGATGTCGCCGCAATTCGCCACATATTATCCGCACTCTCCGGGGAATGCGTTCTATAGGAGGAACATCTCAGATTCCTTCGGAATGCCGGATGACATCTTCGAAGCTTCGCGCTTCGGTTAGGAAATATGCCATTGGATGTTCTGGAGGTTGCTGAAGCAAATGGGCTGCAACTGGCGATAATACTGCGATCTGAGCGGCAGCCAACTCTCTCCCCTTCACGCGACGTTCCATATGGGGGACTCCGATCCATGAAAGTCCTGCTTCTCGCACGGCATCGCGCTCTTGCGGAATCGTCATTTGCTTGAGATCCTGGGTGATGAAGAAGTCATAATGCTCTTCCCTGAGCCGCTTCATCAAATCAACGTCCTTGGTGCCGTCGCCGCCAGTGACATCATGGGAATTATGGAATTCAGCTCCGCGTAATAGCGTTTGCAAACAACCTGCAACCGGCTGTGGAAGGTTTTCGTCCACATAGAACTTAGGCTTTGTCCCATTGCTCATGCGGCAATCCTTCGAACTGCCCGGTCGAAGTCAACGGCATCGTTGATGGCGCTTTCGCTGGCTGTCGGATAGTAGTAGCGGATGTCCTCGGCGGTCATATCTTCGTCACGGGCCAATGCGGCGATGGTATCGAATGGAATTCGCGTGCCAGATAATGTGGGCCAGCCGCCTTGAACCGCACCCCGATTGTTGGACTGAAGAAATTCAGATTCGATGATTGGAGGTGTGGTTCTTTCGTATGCGAGAGGATCGAAGGAAACGT
>NZ_JBKETB010000009.1:0-117770 GCF_056355835.1 Bifidobacterium sp. LH_730 | reverse complement strand
ACCCACCCAAAGGCGGGCGGCCAGTGAACTGGCAATCATTGACTATAAAGAAGTAGTACAAACACACTCTTGAGTTCTCAAACCACCACCGCGCAATCAGTCCGAAGCTCTTCACTGGGGAATTTCTTCTCGCTGACCGGCAGCAAGATGAATAACTTACACACACATCCGCCATCGCGCAAATCGCCGTTTCTCAGGACCTCAAAAATCGTTGGAAACACTGGCCTCCATCGGCGTGTCGAAAATGCGCTTTTCCGCCCTCAAAAGCCTGCTCTGGGCCTTCCGACCCCACGAAAATTCATCAAAAATCATGCCCGACGGCGTGTCGCAATGGGTCTGTGTCTGCATAACAGCGACGATTAACACTCATTGGGCCTGCGCGTCATTCGACTTTTCAAAAGAGACGGACAGCGGGACGGACTGCACGGACATATCGTAACGGCGCAATCTCTCGACGAGATCTCCTCGCACAAATGGCCACGCCCCGGCAAACGCTTCCGGAGCAAAAAACTCCCCGTCACACTCATCAACCCATAGCGCATACCGAAAATCGGTTGTAAACACCGCTTCCGCCCCACGATTCACCGGGAAAACCTTGGCATTAACGGTGAGCTCATACGGCCAGTCTCTTCCCTCGGGAGCATCAACGACATCAAAGGCAAAAGCCAATGTCCCCGATCCGGATTCGGTATTGTCTGCCGCAAAATTCCGTTTACTGCTTTCTGACAGCAACACTAGATTGCGTACTTTCATGCCATAGCCTCTTCCCTTTTCGTATCTGCGGACGCAGCAGCATCTGTTGACGAGGCGGGCAGAAGCACAACACGATATGGTTCGGCCTGCGCACCATCCCGCCTGAGTTCCACTCGCGCATCGACGGCAATCGGTCCAGCAGTAAACGCGCCATCCGTCCATTCCACGCTGGCCGGCAGCTCGACGTGACATTGCTGTCGAACATAATGACGCCGCCCCTCCGGCTTGTTCTCCGCAGGCTCCACGACGTATTCGATGCGCGCGCCGACTTCAAGCGCGTAATCCGTCAACAGCGAAACCAGCTTCGTTTTGCCGTTCTCAATCTGGGAGACATATCCCTGCGTCACATTCATCTCGTCAGCGAGCTGCGCCTGCGTCATCCCGCGTCGCTTGCGCATGGCCACCAAATCATCAAGCAGTTCATCCCCAGCTCGATACAGATCGTAAGCGAGCTCTTTGTAGTCGTATCCGGATTCAGCCACGTCCATCACCGCCTTCATGCGCCTCCATAAAAAATATTAGTATTTCTAATATTACTGAGAGCCACCGCATAACGCGCCAGACGACCAACCATTACGCCCATGGCGTCGGCAGAGCGCAATCGCCGCATCGATCTGACGATTCTGCTCCTCATTGATCAAACCGTCGTCCGCGCCACTCACATCCTTCATATGCATTCCCAACCCATACACAGCATCGGGCTTCGACCACGGTTCCGCATCGTAATGACGGATCAATTCCTTGCGGCCGCCTCGCAACTGCCTGGCATCCCGATGCCATCTGAACTCATACATCGGGCAATCCTCGTGCCGCGCACGTGCCAACGCAACCACTTCGGTGCCAGGCAGCAGGCGGCCGGCCGATGCGCGTTCCAGCGCCTCCTCAACATACGCCTCAGTCTGCATGCGGTATTTATCGAATCGGCGCGGCTCAAGTCTGCCATCAGCCAGATAGGCGTTCGCGCTGCGATTGGCGAACCATCTCGCCACAGCGAGCTCCACGCTCTCGTCTTCGCCGCGCCGAATAGGTTCCCCGAACCAGTCATAGCGAACCCGACGACCTCGCACACACCGAGAATCCGAAACCACCATGTTCCCTCCCAACTATTTGGGAAGAAGCCTATCCCGCATCATGCCGCTGAATTGCGTTTTTTGCTCAAAGCAATATATTGGCGCGCTGGGCGTCGGAACGACCCCGCTTTAGAGACGCGGAGCGGCGGCGGAGTCGCGGATGACGAGTTCGCCTTCGAGTTCGACGAAACGGGGCGGCAGTTCCTCGCCGCGTTCGCGCGCCTCAAGACGCGACATCAGCAGCTGAACCGCACGACGGCCCGCCTCGGGGAAATCCTGACGGTAGGTGGTCAGAGGCGGATCCCACACGCAGGACAGCGGATGATCGTCGAAACCGATGACGCTGATGTCCTCGGGCACACGGCGGCCTTCGTCCTCCAGCCCGCGCATCAGGCCCATCGCGATCTCGTCGTTGCCGGCGAACACGGCGGTCACTCCATCGATATGCGCCACCTTGTGCCCGACCTCGCGCGCATCGGCCGGTGCCCATGTGCAGTGCAGCATATCCGGAATCGGCTTGCCAACCGCACGCAGCTGCGCCTCCCAACCCGCCGTGCGCGAATAGCCACCGCCGCCACCGGGAATCGTGACATGGCACACATTCTTGTGGCCGAGAGACAACAGATAATCGGTGATCCGCCGGCCCGCCCGGTTCTCGCATAGGTCGATCTGATCCAGTTCCGGTTCACGATCGCCGGCGATGATGACCTTGGTCACGCTATCGGGCAGCATGCCAAGCGCACGCACCGCCAGATCGTCATATTTGAGCACGATGACGCCGCTGGGATTCTGGTCCATCGTCATATTGATCGATGCTTTGATGCCCGCGTCGCTGTCATCATCCAGCTTCGTGATGCTCAATGGATAGTTGTGGGCGCGGCTTTCGTCCTCAATGCCTTGGATCGTCATGGCCGAGCCATACAGCGTGGTGTTCGTGGTGAGCACCACCAGCGATTTCATGGAGGAGTTCACCAGTCCACGCGCCACACGGCTGGGATGGTAGTCAAGCAGTTTGATGGCGTGCGCGATGCGCTCGCGGCTCTCCTCGCTCAGTTTGGGAGAGTTATTGAGATACCGGGAAACCGTCGATACGGAGACTTTGGCAAGCGCGGCCACGTCCTTGATAACCGGCGCTCGTTTTTCCTTCGGTCGCTGCATATGAATCTGCCCATCTTTCATATTCCCCATATTCCCAGAACATATGTATACGGGGGAGGGGATTTAAGAAACGCGTGCTGATATGAAAATCCCGGGACCGACGGGAAGGAGGAAGGAGAAACGTCGGTTCCGGGATCTTCTGGACTGCTTCGCGCAGCCGGCGCCTGTAAACAGCCCACCGGGCTGTTTACTTAACGGCGCCTCCGGCAATTACGGACTCGCCTTATGGCGAGGCTCATCATTACCTTCGCTCGGCTTTCGCCTCGCTCAGGCGTCGCCTGTAAACAGCCCACCGGGCTGTTTACTTAACGGCGCCGCCCGTGATGCCCGAGATGATCTTGCGCTGGCCGATGACGAAGACGATCAGCAGCGGGAGGGTCATCAGGATGATGTAGGCGAAGATGAGATGCCAGTTGTTGAGGTACAGACCGGCCGACGCCACATTGTAGAGGTTGAGCGGCAGGGTATCCATCTTGCCCGACAGGATGAACAGCGAGTAGAACACATCGTTCCAGATGTAGAGCACCACGAGGATCGTGGAGGAGGCAAGCGTCGGGGCGAGCAGCGGGAAGATGATCTTGAAGAAGATCTTCATCGGGCTGGCGCCATCGATGCGGGCGGATTCCTCAAGCGACACCGGGATGGTTCTGATGAAGCCGGTGATGAAGAAGATCACCACGGACAGGTAGATGCCCACGTACACGAAGATCATGCCGGGAGCGGTGCCCGAGATGCCCATCATCTTGAGCAGCATCATGATCGTCACGACGGACGGCGGCAGGATGACGCCGGAGATGAACAGCGCATAGAGCATGGCCATGCCCTTGGAAGCGCGGCGACCGAAGATCCACGCGGCCATCGAACCGAAAAGCAGCGCGATGAACACGGACGGCACGGTGACGATCAACGAGCCAAGCAATGCCGACAGGATCTTGCCATCGGTGATGACTTCCTTGAAGTTGTCGATCATATGCCACTGGCTGGGCAGAGACATGCTCGGCACCACGGCCTCGGCCTGCGTCTTGCCGGCCGTGACGATGAGGATCCAGAACGGAATCGCCAGGAAGATCAGCATGAGGAGGATGACCAGCACCGCGTGCCCGATCTCGCGGCCCCTCGACTTCTTGCGGACGCCGCCGACATGGCTGTTGGTCTTGACGACACCGCTTTCGCTAAAGGTTGCGCTGCTCATAGGATCTTTGCCTCCCTCTTACGCAGATAGATGACCAACGGGATGGCGATGATCATCACCATCACGAACAGCACCAGGGACATGGTGGTGGACTGCGAATACAGGCCCTTGCCGAAGGTGCGCCAAATGAACAGGTTCAGGATTTCCGTGGAGCCGCCGGGGCCGCCGTTGGTGGTTGCCTGGACGACATCGAAGGAGTTCATCGAGCCGAGCAGTGCGGTGGCCACGTTGAAGGTCATGGCCGGAGCGACCAGCGGGAACTTGATCTGCCAGAAGGTCTTCCAAGCGTTGGCGCCGTCGATGGAGGCCGCCTCGAGCACCTCGGCGTCGATGGTCTTGAGACCGGCGAGGTAGGTGAGCATTGCGAAGCCCATCCACTTCCAGCCATGGATGAGGGTGACCACGACGATGGTCCATGTGGTCGAGCCAAGCCATTGGATCTCGACTGTGTGGCCGGCGAAGAAGCTGAGGATCTGGTTGAGCACGCCGTCGCTCTTGAGGATGGCCTGCCAGATATAGCCGGCGCCGAGGGCGGACATGATCACGGGGATGAAGAACATCGTGCGGGCGAAGCGGTTGAGGCGGGTGTCCTTCTCGAGGAGCACGGCCAGGCCCAAGCCGAAGACGTTCTGGAAGATGGCCACCAGCACGGCGTAGATCAGGGTGACCTTGATGTCCGCAAGCAGGGTGCCGCTTTCGAACAGGGATTTGAGGTTTTCGAGCCCGTTGAAGTTAATCGTCGCCTTGAACGCGGACCAATCGGTGAACGCGTAGACGAAGTTCATGATGGTGGGGACGAAGAAGAACACCACCAGCATCAGGCCCGCCGGGACGATGTAACGCAACGGATAGTTCTTGCGTTCCAATGCCCTGGTGCCTTTGATGCGTTCCTTATCGGGCGAGGCGCTCCCATGCCTCGTCCCGGTCGAAACACTTGCAGTCATTGTCTGTTTCCTTATGTCGGATCTTCCGCCGACGCGGACGGAATGGATTGTTGGGATATCACACACATGGATGGACCCGGCCGGATGGCTGGCTGAGCGGAAGCGGAAGCCGCCATCCGACCGGGTCTATGTCGTTGTCAGGAGCCTTGGCCCTTGCGGGCCACGGATGTCAGAATCCCTCGGCGCCCTGGGCCTTGGCGATCTGGGCGAACTGATCCTGGGTGGTCTTGGCCACATCCTCCGGGGTCATGGTGCCGTTGACCATGTTGGCCAGGTTCAGATACAGATCGGGGTTGGCGATGGCCTGGGACTGCATGGAGCCGACGGCGTTGGACAGCGCCTCGAAGGCATCCAGCGAAGCCTGCGGCACGGTGTCCGGGGTGTCGACGCCCTTGATGATGGAGACCAGGTTCTGGTCCTTGATGAAGTTCTCGTAGTCGGAGCCGAGCCAGAAGGAGATGAACTGGCGGGCCGCGGCCTCGCGCTTCTCATCGCCGCTCTTGAAGGCGACGATGCAGTTGCCCTGCTGCGGGATGGACGTGGCGACGTTGCCTTCCTTGGAGATCGGGAAGAAGCCGATGGTCTCGTCGAGCTTGGCCTTGTCGTTGTCGGCGAGCGCCGCGATGGAGGCGAACATCGAGTTGGTCTGGATGATCATGCCGGTCTTGCCATCGATCAGGGCCTGGGCCTGATCGACGTCCTTGGCGGAGCCGGCGTCCTTGTTGTAGAAGCCGTCGTCGAACAGGGACTTGTATTCCTTGATGGCGCCGAGGATGTCATCGCCCTCGAAGCTGTCCTTGTTGGCGTTGACGTTATCCCACAGGCCATCCTGGGCGGCCTCGGCGAGCTGGACGTTCACGGCCCACTGGGTGCCCCACTGGGAGCCGGCCATCTCGAAGAGCGGCGATTCGGCGGCCTTGGTGTCCTTGATCTTCTGGGCGGCGGCCTTGAACTCATCCCAGTTCTTCGGGGTTTCGGTGATGCCGGCCTTCTCGAAGACCTTCTTGTTATACCACACGCCTTCGGTGTCGGGCGCGGACACAAGCGCGCCATAGTAGGAGCCGTCGGTGGCCTTGCCGCCGGCGTCGGCGATGCCGTCCGCATACTTGTCGAGCCACGGGGCGTCGTCAAGCTTCTGCAGCTTGTTCTGCGCGACGAAACCGGCCAGGGTGGAGGGCACGGCCTGCCAGAACATGACGTCGGGGGCGTCGCCGGTGGTGATCTTGGTCTGCACGTTGGACTCGTAGTTGTCCGGGATGGTCTGCAGATCGATCTCGGCGCCGGTGGCCTTCTCGAAGTCCTCGATGACCTTCAGCGGGATCTTGTTGGAGTTCTGCGCCGCCCAGAAGGTCAGCTTGACGCCGTCGAGCTTGGTGTCCTCGGCCGGCCAGTAATCGGCGGCGGACGTATCGGTGTCATCGCTGCCGGAGGTCGTGGCAGCCGGGTTGCCGCAGCCGGCCATCAGCATGCCAAGCGCGGCGACCGAGGCGACGGCGGCGGTTGCTTTCTTCCAATTCCTCATCGTTGAGCCTTTCTTAAGGTCCAGGGTTGTTCTCCTTCGGAACAGCCATCTTCGGCAAGAGACCCATCTGACGCTGACCTCGCATCATTGCGTCCCTTATCGACATAACTCAGTATAGGTGGTATCGATTCCACGTCAAATTTCATCGGAGTGTCGACAGCACGTACAACCGGAATGCAGTGCATAAAATACCAATAAATTCATTGAAAAAGCTCATACTAGGGTTCTAAAAAAGCAAACGCCTAGAAGACTCTCGCAACATTTGCACACATCTAATGGCATCGGTACCATCATGTATGTTGTATAAGCGAAGCTCAAGTTCACAACGAGGTACACCATGCGCTCACAGACTCTCACACTTATCCAGCCGCATGCCGGCAACACCGTCGCCACGCACCTGTCCCTGGGATGGCATGACGGAGCGCTGCCCCATGTCTTCGCCATCGGCCGTTCGACGGATGCGCCGACGGCGCCGTCCGCCGAGGCATACGGCGCGCTGTTCCCGCAGACGCTCGACGCCGGCCTGTCCATCAGCGAGTTCCCCAGCATCCTGCCTTCGCAGGCTGAGGGATGGACCGGCATGCCGGCCATCCAGATTTCGCGCGGCGGGGTCGAGGTCTTCCCCCGTCTGCGCGTCACGGACGTCATCCACGACGCCTCCTCATGCACCATCACGGCATCCGATGACGAGGCAGGTGTCTCGCTCACCGCCGCGGTCGGCATCGGCGACGACGGCCTTATCCGACTCGATGCCGCCCTGACGAACCTTGCGGACGCGCCTCTGTCCGTCTCCCGGCTGACCCCGGTGCTGCCGTTGCCTCCCCAGGTGTGCGAGGTCGAGACGTGCACGGGGCATCATCTGCGCGAGCGCGCGCTGCAACGCCAGCCGCTGACCGAGGGACTGTTCGCCAAGGACTCGCATATGGGCCGCCCCGACTTCAATTCGGCCACGCTGCTCAGCGCTGGCGAACGGGGCTTCGGCTTCGAGCACGGCCTCGTCTTCTGCGCCCATGTCGCGTGGAGCGGCAACAGCACGGTGTTCGCCGAGCGCACGCCCTACACACATGGCGTGATCGGCGGCGGCGAGCTGCCGTATGCCGGTGAAATCACGCTCGCCAAGGGCGAGACCTATGCCTCGCCGACGCTGCTGGTCGCCGTGGGTGACGGTCTGAACGACGCCTCGGCGCAATACCACGCCTATGTGCGCGCGCATCACCCGCAGCTGGCCAAGCGCCCGCGTCCCGTCACCCTCAACACCTGGGAGGCCATGTATTTCGGGCAATCCGAGGAGAAGGTCATCGCCCTGGCCGACCGCGCCGCCACCATCGGAGTTGAGCGCTTCGTCATCGACGACGGCTGGTTCCTCGGACGTCGCGACGACACGAAGGGGCTCGGCGACTGGCAGGTGGACCGCGGCGTGTGGCCGAACGGGTTCACGAAGGTCGCCGAGCATGTGCATGGCTTGGGCATGGAGTTCGGCGTGTGGTTCGAACCCGAGATGGTGAACCCGGATTCCAACGTGGCGCGCGAGCATCCCGATTGGATCCTTGCGCCGAATGACTCTCGCCTGCCGATGGAAGGGCGCAGCCAGCAGGTCCTCGATCTGACGAATCCGGACGCGGCGCAATACATCGAGCAATCGATCGATGCGCTGGTGGGCGAATATGGCATCGACTACATCAAATGGGACCACAACCGATTCCTGACCGAACCGCTCTCCCGCCGTTCCGGTCTGCCCGCCGTGCACCGGCAAACCAAGGCCTTCTACGCCATCGTCGACGCGCTCAAGGCGCGGCACCCCGGATTGGAGATCGAGAGCTGCTCGTCGGGCGGCGGCCGCATCGACGTGGGCGCGCTGACGCACACCGACCGCGTGTGGGCCTCGGACTGCACCGACCCCATCGAACGCACGGATATCCAGCGGGGCACCTCGCTGATCGTGCCGCCGGAGATGCTTGGCGAACACATCTCCGAATCCCCGAATCACGCGACGCGACGCGCCACCACGCTCACCACGCGTGCCGCCGTCGCCTTCTTCGGGCATCTCGGCATCGAGTGGAACATCATGAAGCTCTCCGACGAGGGAATGGCGCAGCTGCGCCGGTGGGTGGAGCTCTACAAGGCCCGCCGCGATGCGATCCCCGCCGGTACCGTCGTGCATGTCGACAATCCGGACCCCGCCGTGCGTGTCGACGGACTGGTTTCCCCGGACCGCTCGCATGCGGTGTTCCGCTTCGCCGCAGTCGCCAGCTCCCAGGAATATCCCTATGGACTGACCCGCTTCGCCGGCCTCGACGCCTCCGCCGTGTACCGCGTGCGCCCGGTCGGCGGCACAGCGCTTTATGAAGGCGAGTCCAGCCCCAACTGCCGCACCACCTTGGGCTGGTGGAGCGACGAGGGCATCGACGTGCCCGGCGCAGCCCTGATGGAATGGGGCATCCGCCTGCCGCAATTGGCCCCCGAGCATTGCGTGCTTGTGGAACTCACCCGGCAGTGACATAAGTGACTGGCGTCTGCGATTAAGCGCAATGGGGCCGGCATCCTACGAACGGATGCCGGCCCCATTGCATTGACCATCGGCGAACCACTTGCACAATATGGTGGCCCGCCTTCCGCTGCGGAAGGCGGGCCACCGTATGCAATAGAGGATCTATCAGCGCAGCTCGAAGGTGCGCGAGACATACCCGGCGCCGGCAGGCACGGTGACGATCAGCTCGCCAGCCGTCTCATCCCAACGCACGGGCCAGTCGGCGAAGTCACCGCCGACCGGGAACACCGGAGCCACCTCGACGGCGCGACCGGCCAGATGCGGCATGGCCAGACGCACCTCGCCGCCCTCGGCCTCGCGCGCCCACACGGTCACCAGCGTGCGGTCGGCGGCCTTGACCCCCAGCGCCAGCACCTTGTCGTCCCAACCGGGCAGACCGAGCGGCCAGAACGGCTCGGAGCCGCCAATCACCGGCTGCACATGCTCCTTGTAGGCCTTGATGCCGGCCGTCACAATGCCCAACTGCGCCGGATCCATGCGGTTGATATAGCCGGAAAGGAAGAAACGGCCCAGGAACGTCGTGTTGATGTTGAACGCCGTCTGTTCGGCGGTCATATCGGACTGCGGATACGCCCAGCTGGCCGCCTGCTCGGGCAGCATCATCATCGGCGCGGCGGCCGCGATGGCCGGGTAGAGACGATAATCCTGCTGATCGGAGGTCGACTGCACCTGGAAGCGGGAGGTCTGCGCGAAGTCCTCGCGCATGCCGCCGGAGGAGCAGTTCTCGAGGATCACCTCGGGATGGCGCCGGTGGATGCCCTCGACCCATGCCGAATAGGCACGGTTGTGACCCAACAGGCCATCGCCCGGCGCATCGGCGTTGAGATCCGTGCCGGCGCCCGGCGAGACGTTGTAGTCCATCTTGAAATAGCCGATGCCATAGTCGTCGACGAGACGATCGACCACGGAGTCGAGATGGGCGCGGGCCGCGGGGTCGCGCAGGTCGAGGATATAGCGCTGCTGTTCGACCAAGCGGCGGCCGTTGCGCTGGAAGAAGGCGGAATCCGGCAGCTTGTCGGCCATCGGGGATTTGACGCCGATGACCTCGGGTTCCAGCCAGATGCCCGGCACCATGCCGTGGTCCTTGATGGAATCGATGACCTCGACGATGCCCTTTTCGCCCGGGAAACGGGTCTTCGAAGGCATCCACTCGCCCACCGAGGGCCACCAGTCGCCAGAATCGTCATACCAACCGCAATCGATGACGAAGATCTCGACGCCCGTCTTGGAGGCCGCCTCGATCAGCGGCAGCAGCTTGGCGGTGGTGGGGTCGCCGTTGATCGTGTTCATATAGTCGTTGAACACGGTGCGCACCACGGCGTTGTCGGAGTGAGGCGCGCGCATCGCACGGCGGTAGGCGGTCAGCTGGTCGACCGCGCTCTGGAAGTCGGAGGCCAGCGCCACGGAGGCGGGCACCGTATCGAATTCCTCGCCGGAAGCAAGGGTCTTGGACCACGAATGGTCCACATTGGTCGGGCCGGACAGCGCGAAATAACCGTCGACGGTGTTGTCGCCGACCTCGTAACGCCAGGCGCCGTTGTGCTCGATCTGGAACAGCCACGTCAGGCCAAGCTCCTTGTTCTCGAGCACGGCGAGCGGCGTGTGCTTGCCGGTGGACCATGTGCCGGTGGAGACCACGCGATGCTCGCTGCGCGGATCGTGCCCGGTGAGCTCCTGGGCCAGCACCGGGAACAGGCCGCGCACATCGACGGCATGCCAGCGTCCCTCGCCCAGCCAGTCGTAGTCGCCTTCGGTGAGCGTCCAGCCGTCAAGGCCGGCCGACTTGCCCTCGGGAGCACCGAAGGAGGCGACGAGGCTGGTCACCGACTCGAGATACACCTCCTGGGGGCCTTCGTTGCGAACCGCCACATGGGTGCGCAGCATCGCCACGTCGTCAGGCAGTTCGTAGGAAACCGTCACTTTGAGGTTGAGCTCAGGATGGCGCAGCACCACGTCCAGCCGCTTGCGATGATTCGCCGCGTCGACGCATTCCTCGTGCGATTCGTAGCGCAGTTCACGCCCGACCGAGGTATGAATCAGCCGGTCGTCGGCAATCCAATGCCCGGTGCCTGCCACCAGCAGTTCCGCCAGCGGCAGACGACGCGGAAAGACGGCCTCCACATCGCCTGCGGCGACCTTCTCGACGGCAATCGCACCGTTCTCATCGATGGAAAAGTCGAGGGACAACCGATCGTTGCCCCACACGAACCCTTGCGCCATATGATCCTCCATTGCATCGCCGGGTGACATCTTGTGGTATCGATTCCACATCATATTGGATAGCTTATACAACACCAAATCAACAGCGTCTCTAAATCTCGTGGTATCAATACCAACAAACAAGCCATGCAAGCTCGGACGCACGGCCCCATTCACAATCGCCACAGTGGCCTTTTATAACTTTTTATATCCTTTATATCTTTTATATCTTTTATATCTTTTATAGCTTCGCTTAACTATATGCGGGGCCCACGGCCGCCCAAACTCACCGCCTCCGCGGGCGGCGACCCTTCCAGATGATGTCGATCAGAATCCAGCACGACACCAGGAAGGCGATGACGTAGCCAAGGAAGCCGACGACGGGGATGCCGAAGATCACGGGCTTCATGCCGGCGAAATAGACGATCGACGAGCCGACGAACAGACCGACGACAATCAGCGCCATCGTGAGACGGTTGACCATGTCTCCGAGCTTGCGCATCGGGTCCTCGGAGCCGACGAGCTCCATATTGACCCGCAGCTGCCCGCGCGTGAGCATGCGTGCCGCGACCTTGAGCTCGCTGGCGGCGGCCAACGCCCCGTGCAGCGCGCGCCGCCCCTCGACGGCCAGCGACTGCGTTTCGTCCTTGACGCGCTGGTCGAGGGTCTTGCTGGCGGCGATGTGTTCGGAGATGATCTCGATCATGTTCACGTCGGGGATGAACTCGTCGAGCAGCCCTTCGAGCGTGACCAGCGCGCGGCCGACCGTGGTGACGGAGCTCGGCACCTCGATGCCGTGCCGCTGCGCCATCGAGGTCATCTCCGTCAGGAAGGCCGCGATGTCAAGGTCCTTGAGCTCCACGGTGCCGAATTCCTTGACGATCACATCGAGGTCGGCGAGCAGCGAGGGATAGTCCTCCGGATCGGCCTCGGCGCCGGCGAAGCGCAGCAGTCCGTCGGCGAGCGCCGGCGAATCCTGGGAGGCGACGGCGAAGATCATATCCCTGAGCACCGTGCGCGTCTTGCCGTTGAGCCGACCGGTCATGCCCAGATCGATGAGCACGATGGTGCCGTCGCGCACGATGATATTGCCCGGATGCGGGTCGGCGTGGAAGAATCCATCGTCGAGGATCTGCGTGGCGTAGTTGTCGACGAGCTTGGTGCCGATCTCCTTCAGGTCATACCCGGCTTCGACCAGTTCGTCGGGACGGGAGACGGAGATGCCGTCCACATAATCCATGACCAGCACATGCTGCGTGCACAGATCGGTATAGGGGCTCGGGCAGTCCATATAGGCGTATCGGTCCGCGAATCGCTTGAATTCGGCGAGATTGCGCGCCTCGATGGTGAAATCCGTCTCGGATTCGAAGGTCTCCCACAGCTCGTCCACCACGCCCTGCAGGTCGACGACCTGCGCGGAACGCACGAGGCGGGTCGCCGCCTTGGCGATCGAGCGCATGATGGCGACGTCCTGCGCCATGGTGCCGCGTACGCCGGGGCGCTGCACCTTGACGGCCACGTCCTCGCCGGTGACCAGCCGCGCGCGGTGCACCTGCGCCAGCGACGCGGAGCCGAGCGGCGTGGGATCGATCTCTGCGAACACCTCGTTCACCGGGCGCCCGTATTCGTGCTCGAGCACGGCGACGACGGTGCGATAGGGCATGGGATCGGCGTCGGCGCGCAGTTTGGCGAGTTCGTCGCAGAAGGGCTGCGGCAGAATCTCGGAGCGCATCGACAGGATCTGCCCGACCTTGACGAAGGTGGGGCCCAGTGCCTCGAGCAGCAGACGCAGTTTGACCGGGGTCAGGCCGTGCGCGATGTCGAAGCGTTGGACGATGCGCACCATCTGGCCGAGCCGATGGTATTTGCCCCGGCGGGTGAGATGGTATTTCGTCCGCAGATCATCCCGGCGATTGGAGAACAGTCCGATGGTTTCGTCCGACGGCGCCGGCGCTGCTGCCAAGCGCTCCGGGCGCACGAAAGCATCGCCGGGCGCAGCGGTGCGCCCGGCTCGCTGAGTCGGCTGCCGGAAACCGTGTTCGTCGGTCATATCGAAAGGATGCGGCGGCGGATGCCGCCATGGGAAGCTCAGTGCTCCCCCGCCTCCTGTTCGGCTTCCTTGGCTTCCTTGGCCTCGGTCATCTTGTGCTTGAGCTCGGTGTTGAGGGCCTTGCCCTGCTCGACGGTCAGCTCGCCCTTCTTCACCAGTTCGTCGACGATCTCCTGGCCCTTCTCCACCGTCGTCGCCAGCGCGCCGACGCCTGCCAGAAACACCTTGCGCAGGCCGTCGCCCAGATCGAAATCAGCCATGATATGCCTCCTTTGGTTATGCGTACCTCCCATGCTACCCCTTGGAGCCCGCCCAGCGCGGGCTTTCCCTTTAGGGCGCTATTCGCCGCGCCCCGGCCCATGAGCCGACCGAAGCCTGAATCGCGGCCTGACAACGAGAAGCCCGCCGACGTTTCCGCCGGCAGGCTTCATGCATATCAACGTAATAATCCCGAAAAACCTACCGCGGCCGGGAGGCTGCGACGTGGCGGGCGTGCAGGGCGATTTCGTCGAGATTCGCCAGCTCGGCCTTCATCTCGGGGGTCTGCCCCGACAGGTCGAAGGAGCCATAGCGACGGGTGACGGCCGTTTCGATGAGGAAATCGGAGATCGCCGGGTTCTTGGGCAGCAACGAACCATGCATATAGGTGCCGATGACGTTGTCGACGCGCGCGCCCTCGGTGTCATCCTCGCCGTTGTTGCCGGTGCCGATGACGGTGACGCGCCCCAGCGGCGCGGTCTCCTCGCGCAGGAAGGTCTGCCCGGAGTGGTTCTCGTATCCGATCACCCGTCCGAACTCGTCGGAGGTCTCGACGAGATTGCCGATCAGACGCGCCTCCTTGCCCACGGTGTAGGCGCCGATGACGCCGATGCCCGGCAGACGCGTGCCGTCGATCGTCTCGAAATACTCGCCGAACAGCTGGTAGAGGCCGCAGATCACCAGGATCGGCATGCCTTCGGCCGCGAGGTCGCGCAGTCGGTTCGCGCGCTTGAACAGATCGCGGATGATCTTCTTCTGGCCGGTGTCCTGGCCGCCGCCGCCGATGATCATATCGACCGACTCGGGCCAGTCGTCGCCCTGGTTGTAATAGCGGATGCGCGGCTCATAGCCGTAGAGTTCCAGGCGACGACGGATCGTCAGCACGTTGCCGTTGTCGCCGTAGATATTCATATCCCTCGGATACAGGGACACGACGTCGATGACCTTGCTCATATCTCCTCCGCTCGCCTCAGCGTCCGACCCCGGCGTCGGCGACGTCGGTGATATGCGACAGCCGCTGACGCACCTTGAGCATCGACGTGTAGGTGCAGTATATCCGCTTCGGCCTGCCGGGATGGCGGCTCACGAAGTCCGTCAGCGCCTCGGACAGGTTGGTGTTCGTCGTCTTGACCGGCACCCGGTCGTATCCCAGACGCAGGCTCATATCCCACGCGCGCTTGCCGGAGACCATCTCGACGCCGCCCGCCTTGAGCGAGCCGAAGTCGACATCCCACAGCCAGCTCATATCGCGGCCGTCGGCGTATTCGTCGCAGATCGCGATCATCGTGTCGGTGTCGGCCGGTTCGAAGGAGGCCAACGAAAGGCGGAATCCCATCGGATTCTTGACGAGCACGAGTTCGATCGGCGCGCCCTGGTATTCGATGACCTCGCCGCGGCCGAAGGCGGGCGTGACGGTGGAGAGCACCTCCATCAGACGACGGGCGTCCACGTTCTTGGGCGTGTTGATGTTGCCATGGGCGAGGATGGCACGCACCATCGCCAGCGCGCCGGCCGCGTTGAACAGATTGTAGACGCCTTCGAGACGGACCTTGGACGAGCAGTCGTCGCCGCCGATCCTGAAGCCGGCGGTATGATCGCCCACCTGGGTGAGGGTCACGTCGGCTGCGAGGCTATCCGGGCTTTCGCCGGACGCGCGCGCGGCGTCGGAGCCTTCGGCACCCGCGCCCGCGCCCGTCTGCGCGAGCATCGCGTCGACCGAGGCTTCGCCGCCTTTGACGCTCTGCTCGGCGATCGCATATAGATCCTCGGCGGTCAGCTTGGTCGCGGTCGCGCCCGCGCCGGCATCGGAGCCATGCATATCGTCATCGGAGGGGAAGAAGGAACGCAACGACGGAGCCAGGCCAAAGTAACGGGTCTCGGTGGCGGGGCGCACGCAGGAGGCGAGCGCGGCGATGCGCGGATCCTCGCGGTTGAGCACGACGGCGGTGGTGGTCGCCTCGGCCACATGGCTCAGCAGGCGGGCGGTGTTGTCAATCTCGCCGAAGCGGTCGAGCTGATCGCGCATCACGTTGAGCAACAGGCTGAAGCGCGGCTTGACCTGGCGCACGAAGTGCACGGCGTAGGCCTCGTCGAGCTCGAGCACGGCGATGTCGGCGTCGAGACGGCCCGTCAAATCCACTTCGCGCAGCAGCGCGGAGGCGACGCCGCGCGTGAAGTTCGAGCCGGTGGGATTGGTGAAGACCTTGAGGCCCAGCTCGGTGAGCATCGAGGCGACCATGCGCGTGGTCGTGGTCTTGCCGTTCGTGCCGGAGACAAGCACCACGCCGAGCGGCAGTTGGGCGAGCGCGCGCCTGAGGAAACCGGGGTCCATCTGCTCGGCGACCTTGCCCGGCAGCGCGGAGCCGCCATGGCGGGCCACGCGGGCGAGCAAACGCACGGACTTGCCGACGAACGGCACGGCGAACGCATACCAGGGTTTGGCGGGAAGCTGCCCGCCGTTGGGAATCTGGGTCACGCCTACACTCCTTGGTTGTAGTCCTGCGGCATGTCCTTGAACTTCGATGTGGCGCCCAGGAACGCGAGATGGAAAGTTTCGGTCGGGCCGTTGCGGTGCTTGGCCATGATGATATCGGCCTCGCCCGGACGGTCCTCCTTGTCATAGAAGTCCGGACGGTGGACGAGGAACACCACGTCGGCGTCCTGTTCGATCGAACCGGATTCACGAAGATCGGAAAGCTGCGGTTTCTTGTCGTTGCGCATCTCGGGGCCTCGGTTGAGCTGCGAAAGCGCGACGACCGGCACCTCAAGCTCCTTGGCAAGCAGCTTCAAGGCGCGGGAGAATTCGGAAACCTCCTGCTGACGCGACTCGACCTGCTTGCCCGAGCTCATGAGCTGCAGGTAGTCGATGACCACGAGCTTCAGGTCGTTGGTCTGCTTGAGGCGGCGGCATTTGGCGCGGATCTCCATCAGCGACATATTCGGGCTGTCATCGATGAACAGCGGCGCGTCCTGCAGCTTGCCCCAAAAATTATTGAGCGTGTTCCAGCGCTCCGGAGTGATCTCGTCGGCGCGGCGCAACGCCCCGAGCGGGATGTTCGTCTCGGCGGAGATGATGCGCTGGGCGAGCTCCACCTTGCTCATCTCGAGGCTGAAGACGATTGAGGTCATGCCGTGGTGCAGCGCGGCGGCGCGGGCGAAGTCGATGCCGAGCGTCGACTTGCCCATGGCGGGGCGGCCTGCGACGACGACCATCTGTCCGGGCTGCAGACCCTGGGTCAGGTCGTCGATGTCGCGGAAGCCGGTGGGCACGCCCTTGTTGACCAGTCCCTGCTGGAGTTTGTCGAGCTGGTCAAGCGCGTCATGGACAACCGGTCCGATCGCGGAATAGTCCTGGCGCACCTTGCCGACGGACATCTCGTAGACCTCGGATTGCGCGAGGTTGACGACGTCCTCGGCCTGCGAGCCCTCGGCGGAATAGCCGAGCTGGGCGATCTTCGTGCCGGCGGCGATGACATTGCGCAGGATCGCGCGCTGATGGACGATCTCGGCGTAATACGTGGCGTTGGCGGCCGTGGGCACGGATGCGACGAGGGAGTGCAGATAATCGGTGCCGCCGACCTTCTCGAGGTTGCCATCGGAGAGCAATTGGTTGGCGACGAGCACGGCGTCGACCGGCTGGCTGGCCGAGAACAGGTCGATGACGGCTTCGTAGATCGTCTGATGCTTGGGCTGGTAGAAATCGGTGACGTCGATCATCTGGGAGACTTCGCCGATCGCGTCCTTGCTCATCAGCATGCCGCCGAGCACGGCCATCTCCGCGTCGTCGTCATGCGGAGGCACGCGGTCGAACAGCGCGTCGCGCACAGGTGCGCCGGTTTCGCCGGGCACATACGACGAGCCGTCGCGATTGCGGCGCCCGCCGGTTTCAGGGCGCGCGTCGCCCTGCCAGTCACCTTCTGCCATAACGGCTCAGTATAGACCCATGCCGGACCGCGTTCCATATCCTCCCTATACGGTTTCGCACATGTTGGCTGTTCGATTCCGTGGACGAGTTGTTATGGTGCATAATTCACGACACACGCGGGGCTGAATGTGGATAAAAATTTGAGTTATCCACATCTTGGGCATAACTCTGTGGATAAGTGAGAAGTTATCCACAAGGATATCCACATATTGGGGATAATTCTGTGCACAACGTGGGGATGGGCGGGGATAAATATCAGCTACCCCGACGGCGACTTGCGCCATTGGCAAGCGCATGGTACAGCCTCTATGAACACTCACGAATGCCGTGCGGAAGAGGAGGACTATGGCGAGCAGGACCTACGGGCGGATTCTGGCGCTGGCAGTGCCGACCTTCGGCCAGCTCATCGCCGAGCCGACCTTCATCCTCATCGACACGGCCGTCGTCGGGCATATCGGCGACGCGGCGCTGGCCGGCCTGTCCGTCGGCTCGACGATCATCCTGACCACCGTGGGCCTGTGCATATTCCTCGCCTACGGCACCACCTCGCAGGTCGCGCATCTGATCGGCGCGGGGCGCCGGCGCGAAGGCCTGGAGGCCGGCATCGACGGACTGTGGCTGGCCCTGATCATCGGCATGGCCGTGTCGGTGGCCCTGTTCGGACTGGCCGAGCCGCTGTGCTGGGCGATGGGCGCGCGCGGAGCGGTGCTCGACAATGCGGTCGCCTATCTGCGGGCGATTGTCTTCGGCCTGCCGGGCATGCTGCTGGTCTATGCGGCCAATGGCATCTTCCGCGGATTGCAGAAGGTGCGCATCACGCTGATCGCGGCGGTGTCGGGCGCGCTGGTCAACACGGCGCTCGAGCTGCTCTTCGTGTTGGGCTTGGGCTGGGGCATCGTCGGATCCGGCGCGGCCACGCTGATCGCGCAATGGTTCATGGGAATATTCCTGGTGGCGCCTGCGCTGATGTGGGCGAAGTCGGACGGAGCCTCGTGGCGGCCGCGTTGGGACGGGGTGCTGCAATCGGCGGGCGACGGGGCGCCGCTGTTCCTGCGCACGCTGGCCCTGCGCGCGTGCATGGTGGCCACGGTGATGCTGGCCACTCGCATGGGCGTGACCGTGCTGGCCGCCTATCAGGCAGTCAATTCGAGCTGGAACTTCGTGATCAATATGCTCGACGCCATCGGCATCGCGGGACAGGCATTGGTCGCCACCGAATTGGGGGCCGGACGGCGGAGCGAGGCCCGCGCGATGACGCGGGCCGCCGGACGCGCTGGGCTGATTGGCGGAGTGGTCATTGGACTGGGGCTGGCGATGGCCGGATATCTGGCCGCGCCGTTGTTCTCGCCGACGCCCCAGGTGCAGGGGCTCATCATGGTGGGCATGGTCACGCTGGCCGTGTTCCTGCCGCTCGGCGGCTGGATGTGGGCTCTGGACGGCATCCTCATCGGCGCGGGCGACTACCGATATCTGGCCCTGACCTGCGGGATTACGGCCGCAGTGTATCTGCCCTGTCTGTTCGGCATCGCCACGCTCGACGGCATGGGCATGGCGTTCTTGGATTCGGATATGGCGCGCATGGTGGTGCTGTGGGCCACCATCAACATCCTGTTCGTCGGCCTGCGCGGACTGTTCAATGGCCTGCGCGTGCGCGGCGACCGCTGGATGAGGTAGGGCGGACCTAGACTGCAACGGACCGCCTCGCCCGTAGCGGCACGATTTTCAGACGACACGCCGCGTGTTCTGAAAAACGTGCCACTGAGTCCGGATCAGTGGCATGTTTTTCAGAAGATACAGCGTGTCGTCGGAGATTTGTGCCGCTACGGCAGACTCAGTGGCACATTTCTCAGAAGATACGGCGTGTCATCTGAGATTTGTACCGCTCAGCGCGATCACATGTATCGGCGGGCGGCGGCGACCATCTGGCGGACCAGGCCTTCGCGCCATTTGCTCCAGCCATAGCGTTTGGTGATGGTTTCGCCGGCGGTGGCCCCGAGCGAGGAACCGTCGGCGCGGGTCAGCTCGAAGAGCATGTCGAGCAGCGTGGAGTCGCCGTCAATCCGTTCAGCCAGAAGACGACCCGTCTCCGGATCCGCCGGGTCACGGCCCATGGCGAATTCGCTCAAGATCAGATGTTCGCGCACCAGCAACGTGGCCATGCGCACCACATCGTCGCCGAATCCCATGCGCCGCAGAATCACCGGCACATGGCGCGCGCCCTCGGCGGCGTGGTCGGCGACCGCGGGGCGTTTGCCGATGTCATGCAGCAGTCCGGCCAGCAACAGCGCGGCACGATGCGGCCCGTCATAGTGGCCGACGGGGCCATCCGCCCCGTCCGTGGCCAGCCGCGTCACCACCTCGACGCTATGGCGGTCAATGGTGAAGCGGTGCGCGGCCGAGGCACTGGGCCGGTTGCGGATGCCCAGCCATTCGGGAATCCACCGCCCGGGCAAGTCCACGACGTCAATCGCCTCCCACACCTCGGGCAGCGGCTTGCCGCATCCCAGCAGACGCAGGAACAAACCGCGAGACTGGTCGTCCCACTGATTGTCATGGATCGGGCACAGCCGCAGATGCGCCAAGGTGGTCGGATTGATCGGCAGACCGGTCTCGCCGGCCGCCACGGCCACGCGCAGCGCAAGGTCGGCATCGGTTTCCGGCCGGGCGCCGGGAGCCAGCACCAACTCGCCCTCGTGTCGGGCGACTCCAGGGGCCACCGTTTCGAAGGTTGGGGCCGCGCGGCGTCCCCCGCCGCGCGGCGACAGTATCTGGAAAAAGGAGAATCGCGGCCGCTCGTGGGTAAGGGAATGTTCGGCGCGCGAGGCCGTCGAATCCAGCGCGAAGGCGACGCGCCGCCCAAGGCGGGCCAGCAACGTCTGCATATCGTCGATGGACTTCGCCTCCCGCTCGCCGCCAAGCGGCAGCGTCGGATCGGCCAGGCCCAGCATCGCCGCGACTTTGTCCTGATAGGGCGTGAGCAGCAGATTCGTATCCTTGCGCGCGACCAAATGGATGCAATCGCGCACGTCAAGCAGGCGTTCGACGGCGTCGTCGTAGGCACCATGCGGACGGTCGGCCAGCCACGAGGCGGCGAGCGCCGAAACCAGCACCGCATCGCGCAGGCCGCCACGAGTCTCCTTGATATCCGGCTGATTGAGATAGGGCAGCTGCCCGAATTCCTCAAGCCTCGACTGCGCGGAATCCAACAGCTCGGGCAGGCGTTTGCGCGCGGCTTTACGCCATCGTTCGAGAATGGAATCGGCGGTGGTTTCGATCAACGCCTTGTCGCCGGCGAGGGGTTTCACATCCAGCCATCCCATCGCGGCCGGCAGATCATGATCGGTGACGGCCTCGCATTGCGCGCGGGTGCGCACCGCGTGGTCGAGGTCGAGCCCCGAATCCCAAAGCGGATACCACAGTTTGTTGGCCAGCTCGCCGATCTGCTCGTCGCCCAGGGCATGCCCGTCGGTGATGAGCACGAGGTCGAGGTCGGAGCACGGGCCGATCTGCCCGCGGGCCAGCGAGCCCACGGCGGCCAGCCCCACGCCGGAGGACGGCACATCGAAGGATGCGGACACAGCCTCGCAGGCCTCGCCCCATAGACCGCGCAGCGCCTCCATCGCCAGTTCGGTGCGGGCGCGCCGCTTGCCCGCCCCATCGCGCAGCACGCCGTCCGCATCCGGTTGGCTCAGCGCCGCGAACCGGTCCTTGAGGCCGTCGACCGATGACATATGTATCCCCTTCTTATGAAGAACCCCCTCGTAGTGAGGGGGTTGAGTTCCGCTATGAGTTGCGCTCTGTCATAAGGATGGCTCCGCCGGCACGGAAGCCCACAGGGCTTCCTCTGCGGCCGGCTCGCGCGGCCATCACATCTTTCAGATGGCCGCCGATCCGGTTTCGCCCGTGCGCACGCGGGTGACGGAGTCAAGCGGCGCGACCCAGACCTTGCCGTCGCCGATGGTGCCGGATTCGGCGGCCTTGACGATGACGCCGACCAGCGTATCGGCGTCGGCGTCGTCGGACAGCACCTCGATGCGGATCTTGGGAATCAGATCGACGGTGTATTCGGCGCCGCGGTAGACCTCGGTGTGCCCGCGCTGGCGGCCGTAGCCGTTCGCCTCGGAGACGGTCAGGCCGTGCACGCCGGCGGCCGCCAGGGCCTCCTTGACGTCGTCGAGTTTATGCGGCTGGATGATGGCTGTGATGAGCTTCATCTCACTTCACCTCTTTCAGGATGGAGCTGGCGGTGCCAGCGAAATCATAGGCGCGCTCGCCCTGGTCGGCCAGATCGACGCCGCCGATCTCCTGGGCCTCGGTGACGCGCCAACCAATGGCCTTCTCCAGGGCGAAGGCGATGATGCCGGTGACCACAGCGGAGTAGACGATCGCGACAAGGGCGATGATGACCTGCACGGCCAGCTGACGCCAGTCGCCGCCGGCGAGCAGGCCGGTGCCCGCGCCGAAGAAGCCGATGAGGACGGTGCCAGTCAGGCCGCCGACGCCGTGCACGCCGACCACATCAAGCGAGTCGTCATAGCCGAGCTTGAACTTGAGGCTGCAGGCAAGGCAGGTCAGGATGCCGGCGATGGCGCCGATGACCATGGCCCACAGTGGGGAGACCACATCGGCGGCGGGCGTGATGGCGACCAGGCCAGCGACCATGCCGGAGGCGGCGCCCATGGCGGTGTAGTGGCCGGAGCGGATCTTCTCGGTGAAGCCCCAGGCCAGCATGGCGGCCGCGGCCGCGGCGGTGGTGGACACCCAGGCGTATCCGGCGGTGCCGTTGGCGGCGAAGGCGGAGCCCGCGTTGAAACCGAACCAGCCGAACCACAGCAGGAAGGCGCCGAGCATCACGAAGGGCACGTTATGCGGGCGGAACGGCTGCGTGCCGAAGCCCTTGCGCTTGCCGATGATGAGCACGATGACCAACGCGGCGACTGCGGCGTTGATATGCACGACGGTGCCGCCGGCGAAATCATGGGCGGAGGCGCCGAGCGCCTGCGAGATGGCGCCATCAGGGCTCAGCAGACCGCCGTTCCACACCATATGGGCCATCGGGGCGTAGCACAGGGTGACCCACAGCGCCACGAAGATCATCCAGGTCGAGTACTTGATGCGCTCGGCGATGGCGCCGGTGATCAGAGCGACCGTGATCATCGCAAAGGTGGTCTGGAAGGCAACGTCGATGGAACCGGGATAGTTGCCGTCGGTGTTCGCCGCCGTGTAGACGCCGTCCTGCGCCACCATGGAGTCCTTGAGCAGGAAGCCCGTGGCCGGGTCTCCGAAGATGCCGCCGATGTCATTGCCGGCGTAGGCGATGGACCATCCCCACAGCACCCAGATCACAGCGGTCACCGACAGTGCGGCCGCCGAAAGCATAAGCATGTTGAGCACGGCCTTCGCACGGACCATGCCTCCATAGAAAAACGCCACACCCGGCGTCATGAGGAAAACCAAGGATGCTGAGGTCAACAGCCACGCGGCGTTTCCGGTATCCATGTCACCCTCCCTCTCTATTCGAATTCATTTGCGTCGCCCTTATCGGGGTCAACATGACGGTATCGAACGCCCCTTGGATGTTGGGGACGTTACGAGAGGTTACGGGTATGTAAAACGACGGACGCCGCAACGGCTTATACCGTTGCGGCGTCTGGAATGGGACCGGACTTGGGTGGGGACGGCTCCCCGCGCGGATACCCCTTTGGGGGAAGCCGGTCAGGCGAGGATGCCGTCGACGAAGGAGACCGGGTCGAAGGGAGCCAGATCGTCGGGGCCTTCGCCGAGGCCGACGAGCTTGACGGGCACGCCGAGCTCACGCTGGACCGAGATGACGATGCCGCCGCGGGCGGAGCCGTCGAGCTTGGTCAGGACCACGCCGGTGATGCCGATGGCCTCGGCGAAGACCTTGGCCTGCGTCATGCCGTTCTGGCCGGTGGTGGCGTCGAGCACCAGCAGCACTTCGTCGACCGGCAGGTTCTTCTCGGTGACGCGGCGGATCTTGCCGAGCTCGTCCATGAGGTTGGACTTGTTCTGCAGGCGGCCGGCGGTGTCGATGATGAGCACGTCGACGTTGTCGGCCTTGGCACGGGCGGCGGCCTCGAAGGCCACGGAGGCCGGATCGGCGCCATCCTGGTCGGAGCGGACGACCGGCACGCCGACCTTGGCGCCCCAGGTTTCGAGCTGGTCTGCGGCCGCTGCACGGAAGGTATCGGCCGCGCCCATGACGACGGATTTGCCTTCGGCGACGAACAGTCGGGCGAGCTTGCCGGCCGTGGTGGTTTTGCCGGTGCCATTGACGCCGACCATCATGATGACGGAGGGGCTGGAGGCACCGGGCTTGGCGGCGTTGAGCGTGCGGTCGGTGTCGCGGCCCACGAGGTCGAGCAGCCGGTCCTTGAGGCCCGCGCGCACTTCGGCGGGGTCGGATTGGCCGGCGATGCGCGCATCGGCGCGCAGGTCAGAGACAAGCTGTTCGCTGGCCTCGGCACCGACGTCGGCGAGCAGCAGGGTGTCTTCGACATCCTGCCAGTCGTCCTCGGAGAGGTTGTCCTTGGCAAGGATGTTGAACAGCGCCTTGCCGAAGGGGTTGGCCGACTTGGACAGGCGCGCCTTGAGGCGGGTCAGGCGCGAGCCGGTGGATTCGGGGGTTTCCAAGGCGGGGGTTTCGCGTTCCTCGGAAGCGGGAGTGGGTGCCGGGATTTCGCGTTCCTCGGACGGAGCTTGGGAGGAGACGGCCTGCGGTTCCTGCCGTTCGTCGGTCCCAGCGCCTTCCCCGAACTTCGCGTCCTCCAACGCGGAAGCCTGCGGCTCCCCAGAGCCCTTGCGAGAACGTGCGAACAGCACGCCCGCGACGATCGCCACGACGATGATGGCGGCGATCACAATGCCGATGATGATATTCGTATCCATAGCCCTTTAGTCTACGCAACACAGGCACCGGACCCGACCGGCGGCTAAGCTGGTCCCATGGCCTCTTCCTCACGCATGACGTCGTTTCAGCGCCGCGAACAGCTGATCGACGTAGGGCGCTCCCTGTTCGCCGACAAAGGCTTCGAAGCGGTGAGCGTGGAGGAGATCGCCAGCCATGCGAAGGTTTCAAAACCCATCGTCTACGAGCATTTCGGCGGCAAGGAAGGCCTCTATGCGGTGATCGTCGACCGCGAGATGCGCGCGCTGACCGAGGCGCTGACCGCCGCGCTCGGCGATCCTCAGCTGCACCCGCGGCAGATCGTGGAGCGCACGGCGCTGGCGCTGCTCACCTATATCTCCGACAATGCCGAGGGGTTCAAGGTGCTGTCGCGCGATTCACCGAGCACCGACCCGTCCGGCTCGTTCAGCTCCCTGCTCGGCGATATCTCGATGCGCGTCGAGGACCTGCTCACCGACGCCTTCAAACGGCGCAAACTGTCGCCCAAGGGCGTGCCGTATTACGCGCAGATGCTCGTCGGCATGACCGTGTTCACCGGCCAATACTGGGCCGACCGTCCCAAGGTGAGCAAGGAACAGCTCGCGGCCTATATCGTCGACCTTGCCTGGCACGGCCTGTCTCGCCTCGATTCCAAGCCGACGCTGGTGTTCGAGGGCAAGGGCACGCGCCGCCCCCGACCGGCCCCCGAGGAGACATCCGGGGAAAAACCGGGGACGGAGGACGCGAACGAAGGTTCAGCCGACGGCGAATAAGTGCTAACGTGTGGTTCGCCGGGCAAACGCACGGCCCCACCACCATCGCAGTACCAAGGAAGTAACGTATGCCCACACCAGCAAAGACGCTCACCTTCGTGGTGCCCGCATACAACATGGAGACGTGGCTCGAGCGCTGCGTCCACTCGCTGACCGCGGCGCGGCGCATCGACGACATCGAGGTGATCGTCGTCGACGACGGCTCCTCCGACGGCACCGGCGCGGTGGCCGAGCGATTCGCCGAGCGTATGCCCGATGTGGTGCGGCTGGTGCGCCAGCCCAACAAGGGGCACGGCGGGGCCGTCAACACCGGCATCGCGGCGGCGCGGGGCCTGTATGTCAAGGTCGTCGACGCCGATGACTGGGTGGGGCCCGAATCGCTGGAGCAGGTACTGTCCGCGTTGCGTGAGCAGGCGGCCTCCGACGCGCCGGTGGACATGGTCGTGACCAATTACGTCTACGACAAGGTCGGCAAGCGCCGCAAGCACGTCGTCAATTTCCGTCGCGCGATGAAGGCCGGGGAGACGCTGGGCTGGGACGATCTCGGGCGTTTCGGCATCGCCGAATACATCCTCATGCATGCGCTGATCTTCCGCACCGAGGTCGTGCGCGCCTCGGGCATGGAGCTGCCGGAGCACACGTTCTACGTCGATTTCATCTATTCCTACGCCCCGTTCCCGTGGGTGAAGACGATGCTGTATCTGGACACGCCGTTCTATCACTATTTCATCGGACGCGACGGGCAGAGCGTGCAGACCGATGTGATGGTGCGCCGCGTCGACCAGCTGCTGCTGGTCAATCACCGGATGGTCGAGGCGACGCCGGAGCCGGGCACGGTGCCGGAAGGGCTGTATCGGTATATGATCCATTTCCTCGCCATCGAGAGCTCGGTGACCAGCGTGTTCCTGATTCTGTCGGGCAAGCCGGAGAACTATGAGCGCCGGGACCGTCTGTGGACCGATATCGAGGCACACTCCCCCGCCGTCGCGCGCGATGTGCGCCGCAAGCTCATCTCACGCGCGCTGCGTCTGCGCGGGCCGGTCGGCCGCTGGCTGATCCGCAACGGCTATCGCGTCGCCGAGCATTTCATCGGGTTCAACTGACGGAGGCCATGCCGCCTAGAACGCACGCGTCAGGAAGGGGCTGCGCCCCATATCCTCGGGCGTCGTGGACACGGTGATGGACATGTATTCGGGCCGGCAATAGCTTTCGGAATACTCGCAGATCCGCTCCCCCGCATAGGCGCGTCGGGTCTGCTTGAGCAGCGGGCTGCCGACCGCGGCGCCGAGCAGCCGCGACTGGATGTAGTCGGCCGCCGTGGCCGTGACGTTGATGCGCGTGGCCGTGAACCGCACTCCGTAATGTTCCTCCAAGGATTTATAGAGGAAGTGGATCTGCCCGTCATATTGGTCCAGCGCGGGGAAATCCTCGCGGCGCAGGTAGCTGATGACATAGAGGAACGGCTCTCCGTCGAGGATCTTCTCGCGTTGCAGCCGCCAGACCGGCGTTCCCTCGTCGACCTCCAGCGCCTGGGCGACTTCCGCCGAGGCCGGGACCGTATCGATGGTGGAGGGTTGGCCGACGATGTCCTGCGCGTCGCGCCCGGCGAAATCGGTGCTCACCTCGGTGCGTCCGGTCAGCGCGAAGGCATAGCTGTCCATGCGCCGCACCGGCAGCACCTCCGTGCCCCGGCCTTGGGTGACGCGCAGGAAGTTGTCGTTCTTGAGCCGCTTGATCGCATTGCGCACAGTGGTGCGGCTGGCGTCGAACCGCTCCATGAGCTCGGCCTCGGGCGGCAGGAAGCTGCCCTCCGGATAGGTGCCGTCGAGGATATCGGCGCGCAGGCGGTTGCAGATGGCGATGTATTTGGGGGTCGTCGAACGGCCGTTCCCCGCCACCGCGCCGTCCGCCGGTTCCTTTGCCGTAGCGTCCGTCATATCCGTCTCCGCTTCTATTGATGAGTCCTTTTCATCCTCTTTCAGATACTAAATTGATACCTTTTTTTCAGCGCCATGTCAACGATATGCGCAAATTCGCCTTCGCCCGACTTGACATCCCTTTAAAACATATCGTATTCTTTTCATACCTTTTAAAGATGTTTAACGGAGACATCACCGAAAGGTCTGAAATACGAGAGAAAGGTTCGCAGGTGAATCGACAGGATATCTGGGCCCCGACCGGGGACGCCATCTCCGACGGCAAGATGGCCGACATATTGGATTATTTGCACGTCGCGCATAACGGCGGCGCCGACATCGACGCCTTCGTGCGCTCGGACTACGGGCAGGCCTATGGCGAGCGCATCCGCCTGGGCTTCCGTTTCGAGGAGGACCCGGCTGGCAAGGCCATCGACGAGCATTACGCCGGCCTTGGCCTGAAGCGGCGCATGATGCAGAACGACGACTATTACCAGCGCTGGATCCTCATCACCCCCGAGGAGATGGAGCGGGAGGCGGCGACGGGCCGCCGCTTCCCGCTGGTGTTCGTCAACCATGGCGGCTTCGTGCCGATCCCGACCGACGAGTTCGCCAGCGGATGGCCGCAGGTCGCCGCCAAGGAACGCATCATCGTCGTCATGCTGCAGAACACCAACTGGCAGAATGTGCGGCGCGTGCTCGACCGGCTCGTCGAGCTGTGCCCGGTCGACGTCGAACGCGTGTATATGACCGGCGAATCGCAGGGCGGCTATCAGGTCACCTCGGCGATGTTCCGCATGCCGGAGCGCTTCGCCGCCGTGGCCCCCTGCGGCAACGACATCTGGCGCGACTGGGACAACTTCAACACCCCCTTCACCGACGAGGAATACGCGCGGCTCAAGCGCACCTTCGTGCCGTTCATGCAGGTCGTGGGCCAATACGAGGCCTCGAACTTCGCGCCGGTCAACGACTGGGGACCGCGCAAGGACTGGGGCCGCAAGGAGGACACCTCGCACACCTACCGCGATCCCAGGCGCGACGACGAGAGCGACCCCACGCATATCGTCGGCGGACGGCGCGCGTTCTCGGACCAGCCCGCCCCGCCCGAAGGCGCCGACAAGCACGAATGGATGATCGAACGGCTCAACAAGCGCATGGACAGCCTCGGATGCGCCCCGCGCGACGCCGCCACCTGCATCTCCTATCTCGACGAAGCAGATAGCGAGCTGCACCGGGTCGTCGGTTTCTACGGCGACGAGGAGCGCACGGACATCCATTACGGCGCCAAGCACTGGATGGTCGACATCCGCAATGCCGATGGCATCGACGCCTTCCGCTACGTGGTGGCGGAGAACGCGCCGCACTGCTGGCCGCTGATGGCCGCCGAGCTGGCGTGGGACTTCTTCCGGCAATTCCGACGCGACGCCGCCACCGGCGCCATCGTCGCCGACGACCGGCACTGACGCCAGCCGACTCCATAACACGACGACATATGACGAGAAAGGCACTGACATGACCTCCACCGACACCCGATCCGCCGACATCGCCGCCGAGCGCGGCTCCGGCTCCGGCTCCAAAGCGACCATCTGGTCGCTCGCCTTCGCCGGCCTGCTGCTGGCCTATTTCCTCGTGAACCTCGGCCTGAACATGGCCAACAACCTCTCCACGCCCTACGCCAAGTCCCTCGGCGCCACACCCGTCGTCATGGGCATCGTGGCCACCGGCTTCACCTACGGCTCGATGGTCTTCAAACTGGTTTCCGGACCGGCCATCGACTCCTTCAACCGCAAGTGGCTGCTGCTGGGCGCCGTCGGCATCATCGGCGTCGCGTTCATCGGCGACGCCTTCGCCACATCCGTGCCCGTGCTCATCACCTTCCGCATCCTGCAGGGCGTCGGGCAGGCCTTCACGGCCACGACCTTCGTGGCGCTGGCGGCGGACACGCTCAGCAAGGAGAAAATGGCCTCCGGCATGGGCGTCTTCGCCTTGGGCACCGCGGGTTCGACGCTGCTCGGCGCCTTCGTCGGCCTCAAGATCCAGGAGGCGACCAGCTTCCGCACCGCGTTCCTCATCGCCTTCGTCGTGCTGGCCGTGGGCTTCGCCTCCGTGCTGTTCGCCCCGCTGCGCCAGACCAAGTCCACCAAGAAGTTCAGGATCTCGCTCTCCGGTTTCATCGCCAAGGAGGCGCTGCCGCCGGCATTGATGCAGTTCCTGTTCATGATGGCCTGGTCCAGCGTGTTCGCCTTCCTCGTCGTCTTCGGTCAGGAGCAGGGCCTGGGCAGCAATGTGGGCCTGTTCAACACCGCCTACGGTTTCGTGGTCTTCTTCGCCGCGCCGCTGGCAGGCCGCCTGGTGGACCGCTTCGGCTACTACATGGTGCTGCCGATGCTTGCGCTTATGGCCACCTCCCTGTGGCTCATCAGCTTCTCGAACAACCTCGGCATGCTGATCTTCGCGGCCGTCGTGGGCGCCTTCGGCTACGGCGCCGCCGGACCCGTCGCCCGCTCCATGGCCATGAGCATGGTGCCCAAGGAGCGCCGCGGAGCCGCCAGCAGCACCCTGTTCGTCATGTCCGACATCGGCCAGCTCGTCGGCCCCATCGTCGGAGGCGTGTTCGTCTCCATGTTCGGATACGCCGTCATGTTCCGCATCGCACCCGTCTGGGTGCTGCTCGCGGCCATTCTGCTGGTGGTCACCAAGCGGTATGTGAACCGTCGCATCGCCGCGCAGACCGCCGCCGAGGACACGGCCGAAACCGCCGAGGCCGCGCCGTCCAAGGCCTGATGCCCCGCTCGACGGCGGGCGGCCAACCGCCCGCCGCGCACCTTGGGCGGCGAAGCTAAGATGGAAGCATCCTTGGCTTCGCCGCCCGCATCCATCCTGTGAAGTCGTTGGGAGGACAACGGTGTCCATCACGTCCAGCACGCATCCGTTCGCCACGGTGTTCGTCGCGTATCTGCTCATCAATCTCGGATTGGAATTCGGCGAGACCCTGGTCTCCCCGCTGGCGGCATCGATGGGCGCCACGCCTGTGCTCATCGGCATGGTCGCCACCGGCTTCACCTACGGCTCGATGCTGTTCCGTCTGGTCTCGGGACCGGCCATCGACGCCTTCAACCGCAAGCATCTGCTGGCCGTGGCCGTCGCCATCATCGGCGTATCCTTCGTCGGCAGCGCCTTCGCCACCTCCGTGCCCATGCTCCTCGCGTTCCGCATCCTGCAGGGCGTGGGACAGGCGTTCACCGCGCCGATCTGCCTGACGCTCGCAGCCGACGTGACCGCCCGCAAACGCATCGCCAGCGGCATCGGCACACTGGCCGTGGCCCGCGGACTCGCCGGCATGATCGGCCCGTTGACGGCATTGAAAATCTGCGAGGCAACCGACTATCGCACGGCGTTCATCATTGCGGCCATCGTGGAGGCGGTCTGCCTATTCACCGCGCTGCGCCTGCCGGTGCGTGGCCCGCAATCCCGCAAGCCGCTGCGCATATCCCTCTCCGGCTGCATTGCCAAGGAGGCGCTGCCTCCGGCCATGATGCAGTTCCTGTTCATGATGGCCTGGTCCTGCGTCTATGCCTTTCTCATCGTCTATGGGCACGAACAGGGGCTCGGCAGCAATGTGGGCCTGTTCAATACCGTCTACGGCATGGCCGTGTTCGTCGCCGCGCCGCTGGGAGGCCGCCTGACGGATCGTTACGGGCATCTCATGCTCATCCCGATGCTGATGCTGATGTCGGGTTCGCTCTGGCTGATCAGTTTTTCGGACGATATCGGCACGCTTATCGCCGCGGCCGTCGTGGGCGCCTTCGGCTACGGCGCCGCCGGACCCGTCGCCCGCTCCATGGCCATGAGCGTCGTGCCCGAGGAACGGCGCGGCGCGGCCAGCAGCACCCTGTTCGTCATGTCCGACATCGGCCAGCTCGTCGGCCCCATCGTCGGCGGGCTGCTGGTCTCCGCGTTCGGATACGCCGTCATGTTCCGCATCGCCCCCATCTGGCTCGCCCTCGCCGTGATCCTGCTGCTGTCGACACGGCACTATGTGCGACGGCAGGCGGCACGCTGGGCGGATTCCGGCGAGGCGGCATAGCGCGATTCAATTCTCTACGCATCTTTCGTAAAATCCCCGAGTACGTCACAGGCTCAGCCTCATATACCAAAAACGGGAGGCCACAAAGTGGCCTCCCGCAACACAACCATGAACCGTCAGTTCACCGTGTAGCCCTGTTCCTTACCGTATGTGACCAGATCGTCCTGCCAAGCATCAAGTCCCTGCTGCAGGGTCTGGGCAGAGGGGTCGCTGTAGCCCTTGCCGACTTTGTCGGGATAGATGGTGCCGGCATAGACCTGATAGGGCAGGTATTGGTAGCGTTCCTTAACGTGCCCGGCAGAGGCGGCGAATACTTCGTTAATCTTCTGCCCGCCGAAATAGTCATCGGTTTTGTCGAGGAACGGGGCCTCTTCGAGTTCGGCGGTGGAATTCGGGAAATCGCCGTTCTCCACACGCACCTTGGCGCCTTCGCCAACGCTGATGTATTTGGCGAACTCGTAGGCTTCCTTCGGATGCTTGGTGCCTTTGACGATGGACAGTCCGCCGCCACCGTTCTCAGTGCTCACGGGATCGGACGGATCCCACATCGGAATCTCGGCGACGCGCCACTTGCCATTGCCATCGGGGACATTGGTCTTCAGATTGACCGGCATCCATGCGCCGATGAGCAGCGAGGCGATGCGTCCGGAATTCATGCCGCGATACCAATCGTCCGTCCAGCTCTTGGTCGTGGTATCGACCAAGCCATCGGCCAAAAGGCTCTGCCACATATCGGCAACCTTGTTGACGTTCTTATCGCCCTTGAGGTTGATGGTCACATGCTCGCCATCGACCTTGAAGGGCTTGCCTCCTGCTTGCCAAATCAGCGAATTGATGAAGCCGGCATCTGGGCTGTCGTTGGTGATGTAGACATCGTCGCCGAGGGCATGAATCTTCTGCGCCGCGACGATATAGTCGTCCCAGGTCTTCGGCGGCTCGGTCACACCGGCCTTGTCGAAAAGTTCCTTGTTATAGAACAAAGCCATCGGACCGGTGCCCATCGGCATGATGTACATCTTGTCGTTGAAGACGGCCGCGGACTGCGCACCCATGGTCAGCCCATCGAGCACATCTTTTGCGCCGAATTGGTCCAGCTCCTCCAATGCGCCCTGAATGGCGAACTGCGGCATGGCGTCCGCATTGAGCATCACCAGATCCGGGGCACCGGACCCTGCGGAAATCGCATTGCCCAGCGCCACGTATTCATCGTTGCCAGACCCTGCGTTCACCAGCTTGATTTGGATGTTCGGATGACTCTTGTTCCATGCCTTGACCGCATGCGGCAGCACCGGGTCCCAAGACCACAGCGTCAGGTTCACGACTTCGTCGTCCGCCCCCGATCCGCCGCCGGCGGTCGTGCCGCAAGCTCCCAACGAAAGCGCCATCGCCGCCACCGCAACCGCGCCCATCGCCTTGTTCAACCTCACCATTGGTATCTCCTATCTCTGGATGATGTGTATTCAGTTATGAGTCGAAGCATTCGTTTCGCGCTGCGCATCACGCAAGACGCACCAAGAAGGTCGCCGCCTGGTGGACACCTTGGGGAAGGGCCAGCGTCAAGGCCCCGGATTGGGGATTCCAGCGAGCCGACCAGTCGCGAACCGCGTCCCGTTCCCCGTCACCACCCGGGAACACAGCTTGCACATCAGCCGCACAGCCGGCCCATCCCGGCACCGGCAACTCGACGTCGCGCATATCGGCGTCCCTGCACCACACGGTGACCAGCGCCCGGCTCTCCGTTCTCAGTCCATAGGCGACCACCCGGTCCTCCCATCCCGGCAGTCCCGCCGACCAGAACGGAACAGAATCGGCGATAAATGGCCTCACATATCGCTTGTATTCCTCCACGGCGTCCCTGACCCGCGCGATCTGTGCATCGGACATGCGATTGAGGTATCCGGACAGATAGCAACGCCCGAGCATCGTCGTGTTAAGGATGAACTCGTTCGTCCTCTCGTCAAAATCGGCCTGGGGATAAGCCCAGTTCGCCGCCTGCTCGGGCAGCATCATCATCCCCGCCGCAGCGGCGATGGTCGGATAGGCCCTCCAATCGGTCTGGTCGGAGGTGGACTGCAGCTGCACGCGAGACAAGGTGGCGCCATCCATCCGCATGGCCCCTGACGCACAGTTCTCGATGATAAGGTCTGGATAGCGGCGATGCAGATCATCGATCCATTCCAGATACGCACGATTGTGCCCGAGCAGACCGTCACCGGGACTGGGATTCCGCGAATCGGTGCCGACGCCGGTGGTGACGTTGTAATCGAATTTGAAGTATCCGACGCCCAGCTGATCAATCAGACGGTCCACCATGGCGTCAAGATGTCCACGGGCGGCCGGATCGCGCAGGTCAAGCAGATAACGCTCCTGCTCGACGACCCGTCTTCCCATGCGTTGGAAGAACGCGGATTCCGGCAACCGATGCGCCAACGGACTGCGCACACCGATCACTTCCGGCTCTAACCATATGCCCGGAACCATGCCGGCCGCGCGAATCGCATCCGTGACCTCGGACAGACCTGCGGGGAAACGCCGCGCCGACGGACGCCACTCGCCGACCGACGGCCACCAGTCGCCGTCATCGTCATACCAACCGGCATCGATGCAGAATATCTCCGCCCCCCGCCTTCGCCGCCGCCCCGACCAGCGGAAGCAAACGTTCGGTGGAGGGGTCGCCGCAAAGCGTATTCATATAGTCGTTGAAGACGATATGCACGGTCTCGTTGTCGGGATGGGGCACACGGATGGCGCGACGATAGGCGGTCAGAGCTTCCACGGCCGTGTCTTGGTCCGCGGCCACCGTGAACGACGCGGGAACCGTCGAGAAAGACTCACCGGGAGCAAGCGCATGCGTCCAGGAATGGTCGATGTCGGTGGGGCCCGAAAGGGAATACAATCCATCGTCGACCTCATCGGCAATCTCCCAGCGCCATGCCCCGTTGTGCTCGACCTGAAACACCCAGGTCAGTCCGAGGTCGCGGTTATCAAGCAGCGCCAACGGCGCATGGGCGGCGGTCGGGAACGACCCCGACGACGCCACTTTGTGCTCCCCACGCACTGCGCCGCAGTCGGCCAGGCGTGGGCATAGATCACGCACCCTGGAGCGACGCCAGCGCCCCTCTGCCAGCCAGTCATTGTCGGCGGACAGAAGATTCCAGCCCTCCATGCCGGCGGACCGGCCTTCCGGAGCGCCAAACGCACACGACCAACTGGTCACCGACTGCAGGATCAGCGGCGATTGCGCGCCATTGGTCACCTCGACGCCCACACGGATCATCGGGGCATCGCCGATCAGCTCGAACACCGTGCGCACACCGATGCCATCGGGACCGACTTGCGCAACGACCAGCCGACGTCTATCGCCGTCACGCTCCTCGCGATGCGCCTCATAACGCAGGTCCCGCCCGACAACGGTATGGGAAAGCCGGTCACCGGCCAGCGTATGGCCGTATCCCACGGCGGTGATCTCGACCATCGGCACCCGATGGGGAAAGGCGACCGTCACACCGTTCATCGTCAGAGAGGCCATGGTCACGCAGGATTCCTCGTCCCATTCCAACGCCAGACGCACAGAATCATTGCCCCATGCCTTTGACACGCGCCGTTCGCTCATATCCACCTCGACACTGATATGGAATCGTTTACCTACTATGCCGCATTGGCACCATCTATTTTTTGAAGTATATATGGAAACGATTACATATCAAAATTCACTCACTCAAGGCGTGTCGAACTTTGCCAGCCCACAAATTAATATGAAATCGTTCACCTAAACACGCCGCCCAAGGAGGCCATATGCCACGCGCCGGCAGCAGACGCACCGCGACGATACTGGACGTGGCGCGATGCGCCGGGGTGTCGGCGGCCACCGTGTCCCGCTACCTCAACGGCAACGGATATGTCAGCGACGAGACGAGCGATCGAATCGCGCAGGCCATCGCCAAGCTCAATTACAGACCCAACCAAGTGGCGCGCGCGCTGGTGCACGAACGCTCGCAATCGCTTGCGGTGTTCTCCTCGGAAACCGCGCTTTACGGCGCCGCAAGCTTCATCAAGGGAATCGAACGCCGCGGCACACAGGCCGGATACCTGGTCAGCATCGTGTCAACGGATCGAGAGGACATCGCAGGAAGCCGACGAGCCGCCGAGCTCATCGGCGCACAAGCCCCGACGGGAGCGCTGTTCATCAGCGTGGACCCCGCGATCGAGGAAGCATATCGCACGCTACCGGCCCACATGCCCAAAGTCCTCGTCGGGCAACCCTGGCGCAACGGCATGCCATATGTCTCGATTTGCGAAGAACAAGGCGGATATGACGCGACGGCCCATTGCTGTCGCTCGGTCACCGAACCGTTCACCATGTAGCAGTCGACTATGCATCAGGCAGTTCGTCGCGCACCGCCGGCTGGCAACGCGCACTGCAGGAGACCGGAGCACCGATTCCCAAACCCATCATCACGGATTGGTCACCCGAAAAAGGCTATGAAGCGGGGGCACAGCTAGCATGCATGAACGACGTGACAGCCGTATTCGTCTCGAACGACGAGCTGGCGATGGGCGTAATCAGCGGGTTGTGCGACCATGGACGCCGCGTGCCCGAAGATGTAAGCGTCATCGGTTTCGACGACCATCCCTTGGCCAAGGTGTGCCGACCTCCGCTAACAACGATTCACCAACACTTCGAAGAAGCCGGCGGACGCGCCGTGGACATGCTGCTGCATTTAGTGGAATGCGCCGACGCGAACAGAAGCATCGAGCCGCAGGCGATGTCGGACAACTTGCCGGGCCGGCTCATCGTCCGTTCGTCCACATGTGCGCCAGCCGCCCGATGTGATGCCCTAGGAACCGCCGGGCTCTTTTGAAATCATCTCCGGCAAAAGCGAACAAGCCGACTCACCAGCGCGGCTTGAGGGAGTTGCTGGCGTAGCCGTCCTCCATCTTGCGGGAGACGGAGCGCAGGGCTTCGGCTTCCTCCCGGTCACGGACGTCGGCGCTGGATTGCAGTTTGTCAGCTTTGCGCTCGACGCCGCGCTGCGTGCTGAAACGCATGCACACAATGCAGATGACCACGACGGCGACAACCGTCACCCAGAACGTCCAGTCCATAATCCCCTTCCGATGTCCGCTGATTTATGCCCGGAACCAGGCTCAGCTATGACAAACCCCTCGGATCGCTGGGATTCCAAGGGGCTATGTGCCACGGCCAGTGCCCCCTGTGGGATTCGAACCCACAACCCACGACTTAAAAGGACGCTGCTCTAACCGTTGAGCTAAAGGGGCGCGTTCACAAGACGTGGCACAATGGCCCATCATACAACGCAACCGCGGACACGCCAAATGCAACGGAAGCCTCGAAACAATGCGTTCCGAACTTCGGCCTATCCTCCAGAGGATATATTTTGTGAATAAAAACCGTATTTCGCTTGATATTTTGTGAATGAAACGCTGATTTTCTTGTATATTTTGGGAAAAAGGTAGTATTTCCAACGGTTTCGGAGGATGTCATGCTCAAGCGTCACGCATACGACCGATTGCTGGATTGGAAACGATTCAAAACCAAGCAGGCTCTGCTGGTCATGGGAGCTCGCCAAGTGGGCAAGACCACGCTCATGCGCCACTTCGCGGCAACGGAATACGCCAATCTGGCTGAGATCAACTTCATCGAAACCCCCGGCGCGGCAGAAACCGTGGCACAAGCCACAAATGCCGAGGATCTCCGGCTGCGCCTGTCCGTGCTTTCCGGAACGGAAATCACACCAGGCAAGACGCTGCTGTTCCTTGACGAAATCCAAGCATGCCAAGACATGCTCACCTGGGTGAAGTTTCTCGCCGGTGACCAGCAGCTCGACGTGGTGTTGTCCGGCTCGATGCTGGGCATCGACTTGTTCAACGTTCGATCAATACCCGTCGGTTTCATGCAGGACATGACGATGTATCCGTTGGATTTCTTCGAATTCTGCGATGCATGCGCCCTGCCAGACAGCGCAATCGCCGTAGTCCGCGAATGCTTCGCCAAGCGCGAACCCGTACCGGATTGGCTGCACGAACGACTGACCGACCTGTGGTATCGGTATCTGCTGGTCGGCGGCATGCCCGATGCGGTGCAAACATTCGCAGACTCGCCGGACATCGCGAAGGTGCGCAATATCCAAAACGACATATACGCAACCTACGAGTATGACATCACGAAGTATGTGGAGAACACAGTCGAACGACGTCATATCAAAACCATCTATGAGTCCATCCCCAACCAGCTCAACGCAGTCAACAAACGCTTCAAATTCACCAAACTCGGCCCCAATGTGCGCTTCGCTCATATGCAAACCGCTTTCGACTGGCTTGCCCATGCTGGCATCGCGCTGCCAACGTTGAAAGTGAGCGAACCCCGTTATCCGCTCGGCAGTCATGCCGACGAAAGCTCGTTCAAATTGTATATGAACGATGTTGGCCTACTGACTTCACGATTAATGCGTGACGCCGACCTGAACATCCTCAACCGTAGGTCGAGCATGAACTACGGATCGATTTTCGAAAACGTCGCGGCGCAGGAGATTATGGCCAAAGGCTTCGATCTCCATTACTACAATCAGGGGAACATAGGCGAAGTCGACTTCCTGCTCCAGGATGCGGCAGGAGATGTGTCGCTCTGCGAAATCAAATCGGGCAAAGACTACACACGTCACCGCGCAATGAACAATCTCCTGGCCACGGAAAATTACGCTTTCGCCCACGCTTATGTGTTCCATGACGGAAACGTTGAGACTAATGGACGGGTGGAATACCTGCCGATTTACATGCTTGCATGCCTTGAAGGGCCGGCACGCCGTCGTTAAGGCAACAACACGTGGGTTTGGAGATAAGCAAACCGCCATGTTCAGAGAAAACCGCCATATTCCGGCGATACTGTCCCAAACACGGCAGCTCGTTTACCGACACGAATCGTCTCAGTCGAGCCCCAGCTCGTAGGCGGCGTCCAGCTCGCGGCCGGAATAGGTTTTGAAGGCCATGAGGGTGCGGGTGCGGGTGACGCCGTCGACCTTGGCGATGCCGCCGGGGATGATCTCGGTCAGGCCATCGTGGTCCGCGGCGGAGACGACCGCCACCAGATCAACGTCGCCGGCCACTGAATAGACCTCGCGCACGCCGTGGATCTCGGTGATCGCCTGCGCCGCTTCGTTGACCTTGCCGCTCGTCACATCGATGAGCACGATTGCGTCAGTGCGTTGCGCCATGGAAACTCCTTTGTTCGGCATATCGAATGCATCGGATGAATTGACTTCATTATAAATGCGGACGGAGCCGCGGACGCGCGACGGGAATGGATATGACATCCCAAAATTCCGAGCGCTTCTGCGGCTCCGTCAATCGCTAGCGGTTAGCCGGTCACAGCCTCACGCCGCGTTAATCACCTCGACCAAATGCCCGGCGACATCGGCGTCGACACGCAGCGCCACGCGCACATGCGCGCCCTCGACATCGTGCCAGCCGGTGCGCTGCCCGCGCAGGTCGCAGATGAGCTGGCCGCGGCCCGGCCCTTGCGTGTCGTCCACGTCCACCGGCACGCAGGGCGCCAGATCGGGCACGATGCCGCCGGCGCAGATGGCAGCGGTGAGCGGATCGTGCAGCGCGCTGCAGCGGCGTCCGTATTCGGGCACATGGAAATCGAAATAGAAGTCGAGGATTTCGCCGACGGCGCGACCCACCGGATTCGGCCCATCGAGCAACGCATGACGGTGCTCTTCCTCGAAGGTATTGGCCATGGTCACATCCAACGGCGCCACCATAATCGGCCAGTCGGCCGCGAATACGATGCGCGAGGCCTCCGGATCATGCCCGACGTTCGCTTCGGTGACCGGGCTGATGTTGCCGGGCACCATCGCGGCACCGCCCATGATGGTCACGGACGCAATGCGGGACGGCAGCGCGGGATCGACTTCAAGCGCTGCGGCGAGGTTGGTCAGCGGCCCGACCGCAAGCACATGCAGCTCGCCGGGCATGTCGCGGGAGAGACGCAATAGCATCTCGACGGCGCTTTCCTGCTCCGGCTGACGCTCGGCATGCACCAGTTCGACGTTGCCAATGCCATTGTCGCCGTGCACATTGCGCACACCGCCGCCGAAGTGGTTCACGCGATAATCGCGCGCACCCACGGCAACCGGCACATCGTCGCGCCCGCCCAACGCCAGCAGGTCCAGCGCGTTGCGCGCGGCCTGGTCGGCGCTGGTATTGCCGCACACCGTGCCGACGCCGACAAGTTCGACGCTCGGCGAGGCCATGAGATAGGCGAGAGCCAGCGAATCGTCGACACCGAGGTCGCAGTCGAAATACACCTTGCGGACTGCGTTGTCATTCGTTGTGGTCATGTATCCACGCTCCTTCTGCGAGAGGCTGAGATCAATCGTTGCATAGCACGGCTACAGCTGGCTGGGCGGCGCGGCCGCGCATCACGCCGCCCCGGGTTGACTCAGGACTGCTCGCTGCCTTCCGCGGCCTTCATCACCATGCTGGAGGCGAAGGCGAACGCCGTGATGACGATCGAGACGATAAGCGCCATGCGCACGCCGCCGACGGTGCCGTTCGAAGCGAACGGGGAGACGAGCGCGGTGCCCAGGCTGGCGCCAAGGCCGAAGCATGCGCCGGAGACGGCCGGCAGAGAACCCTTGGAAGCCTCGGGCGAGAGCACGACGCCCAAACCATTGAGCGTGGTGAGGGCCAGCGCGTTGTATCCGATGCCAAGCACACCCACACAGACAACCATAACCGCAAGATTGGTGGGAATGGCGGCCATGACGGCGAGCGCGGCAAGACAGATGATCAAACCGATGCGCAGCGTGCGGATCCAGCCGATGCGCGGAGCAAGCCAGCCGACGGCCGGAGCACCGATGATGCCGATGACGGCGGGCGGCACAAGGAAATACAGCGAGGAGATCGAAGCGCTCATGCCGAAGCCGATCTCGGCGTTCTGCGCGAACACGATAACGGTGAAGTTGATGACGGCGAACACACCTGCCAGCGTGAGCAGCACGGCCGCAACCAGAGGCCAGACATGGCGAGACTTGAGCTCGTGCAGGCTGATCAGCGGATCCTTGGCACGCGATTCACGCATCACGAACAGCACAAAGGCAACAACAGTGACCGCGAGGAAGATCCAGGTGATCGGAGCGGCCCAGCCATGGCCGTCGGAGGTGCCGTAGGTGATGAAGCGGCCGAGGCAGATGACACCGACGCTCATGAACGCGCCGCCCCACCAGTCGAAGCGGCCCTTCGAGCTGGGCGGAAGCTTCGGAAAGACAGTGGCCACGCCGACGGCAGAGATGAGCACGAAGACGATGATGACGATGAACAGGGAGCGGAAACCGAAGTTCTCGGTGAGCAGGCCGCCGAAGTACCCATCGACGCCGCCGACGCCGCCGTTGATCGCGGTGATGACGCCAAGCGTGATGCCGAAGGTCTTGGCATCGAGCGCCTCGGAAAGCACCAAATAGGAAATCTGGAAGGTGGCGGAGCTCAGACCCTGCAGTGCGCGGCCGACGAGCAGCACGGGCAGATTCGGGGCGAATACGGCCAGCAGCGAACCAGCGAACAGACAGCCCAAGATGAAGAACAGCATATTGCGTCGGCCGATGTAGTCGCTCCACCGGGTCAGGCAGATGCCGCCTACGGAGCCGAAGAGCATGAACAGCGAGCTGATCTGGGAGACATCGTTGAGCGAGGCACCCAACTCGTCCGCGATGTTCGGCAGGGCCGGCGTGACCATGCTGGCGTTGAGCTGATACGACAGCACACACATCACGAGGGTTGCGACGAGCAAGATCATGCGCTTGCCCGTCAGGGGCCCGGCGACGCCACCCACACGCTGGGTATCGGTATTGGTCATGGTGACTCCTTTGTCATGTTCTATCCACTGGGTATGATTTCATACCCTAGTATGAAGTAAGATATCATACTTATTGGTATGACATCATATCGCGTGTCGCGGGCGGATAGAATGGAAGACAGTATCCGATCATTCGAGGGAAATAGCCGAAGGAGCCGCCATGCATACCGCCGCCACCGATTACCTATCGCAACCCCTGCTCGTACCTGCGCGCCAACCCATCCGCATCGCCGTATATTCCCGGATTGCCGCCGGCATCCGCTCCGGCACACTGCCGGCCGGCACACTGCTGCCACGTGAATCGGAACTCGCCGCGATGCTCGACGTCAGCCGCACCCCCGTGCGCGAAGCGCTGATTCTCCTGGAGGAGGATGGCCTGCTCACCACCAAACGCGGCGTCGGTCGTTTCGTCTCGGACACACTGCCCACGGTGGGCCTCGAGAAAATCCGCCCCTTTGAGGAAGCGCTGACCGACCCCGACGCCCCATTTGACATCGCGATGGTGCGACTGACCAACGACCCAGCCACCGAATTCGCGGCAGAGCACCTTGAGATTCCCGTCGGCGCGGCGACATGGTTCCGCGAAAACCTGCTGTCACGCAACGGACAGCACAAGGTCATTGTGCAGGAGCATGTTCCCGCCGATCCATCCACTCGACTTGGAGAGCGGCTGAATGCACTCATCCGCCAGCATGGCGACGACGACCGCACGCTGCTCGGCACACTGATCGACGCGGGCAATATGACAATTACCGCCGGCGAATGCCGCATCTGCATCAGCACAGCCGGCAAATCCCGAGCCGCGCTGCTCGAGGTTGACCCCGACGCCCCCGTGCTGGTGCTGACCGAAATCGTGCGGAACAAGGAGCAGCCGGTCTACCTAGGCAAAGTCATCATCGCCAAAGGACTGGGCGATCTGTCGATTATGCAATCCGCGATCTAAGCACGCAGGACGCCCGCACGCCCCGAGCCGGTTCCTTCCGCCGTCGCACGCACCTCGATACCGCTTTCTCAGCATCACTCCGACGCTGCGTCAGTTCCATTGTGGATAGCCCAAACCCTATCCACAAGAGGTTATCCACAACACGCCGGTACCCCAACCTCCGACCACAATGCCCGGTCAGACTCGACATGACGCTCGGCCAAGCCATAGCGTCGAAATGAACGCCTGACAAAGACATCGGAGCAAACGGAGGGAAACGGACATGAGGGGAACACAGCACGACACGACATTCGCAGAATCTATCAAATTTGATAATATCAAACTTGATAACCACGAGAACATGGCGAGGCAACGATGAATGACTTCGCCATCATGTATTACTCGACCCCGGATGGAGACGTGCCAATGCTCGACTTCCTGAAAAACCTCGACATCAAGCTCCGCGCCAAAGTGCTCCGAGACATGGCACTACTCAAGGAGTACGGCAATGCGGTGCGCGAGCCCCAATCCAAATACCTGGCCGAGGGCATCTTCGAACTCCGCAGCAAACAATCCACCAATATCGCCAGATCGCTGTATTTCTTCGAACCCAACAGAACAGTGGTTTTCACAAACGGCTTCGTCAAGAAAAGCACTGAAACGCCCCGTAGCGAACTCGACAAAGCCATCACACGAAAAATCGATTGGGAAAGGCGTCACCGATGACCGATGATTTCACCATGTTCCTCGAGGAACAACTCAAAGATCCCACGTTTCGCAAGGAATGGGACGCACTCGAGCCCGAATACCAGGCGGCGCGGGCCGTGATCCAGGCGCGGATCGACGCCGAGATGACACAGGCCGAACTGGCCGAGCGGTGCGGGATGAAGGCCTCGAATATCAGCCGGCTGGAATCGGGCAACTCCGTGCCCACGATCCGCACGCTATGCCGCATCGCCAAGGGGTTGGGCAAGACGCTGCGCATCGAGATTGTGTGAGGGCGCGCACGAGGGACGCAGAGAAGGGACGCTCGAAGAAATAATGCGCCCGCGTACAGTTAAGCGAGCCGCCATCGGGAAAACCACTTTCGTTGGAGAATAGCGGTTTTCCAGTTTGATATGGCGGCTCGCTCATATATCAACGCGTATCAGAGCATGTCAGATCGCATTGTCACGCACGATCTGGCGATAACGCAGGCCCGAATCCTTCCAGATGCGCTCCTGCGTGCCATAGTCGACGCGGACGATGCCGAAGCGCTTCGTATACCCGAGGGCCCACTCGAAGTTGTCGAGCAGCGACCACGCGTAATATCCGGTCACCTTCGCACCGGCTTCGATGGCATCGGCGACGGCGCGCACATGCGCGTCGAGGTAGGCCACGCGCTTGGGATCGTGCACGATGCGCCCTGGAACGACGGCGACCATGCCTTCCTCCGGCCCCGCGACGCCGGTGACGGACTCGTCCTCGGTCACCTCGTCCTCCCATGCCGAGCCATTCTCGGTGACCATCAATTCCAGCCCCGGATAGCGGCGCGACAGCTCGACCAGCAAATCGGTCAGCCCGGCTGGCTCCTGGTTCCAGCCCATCGCGGTCAGCTCGCCGGTCGGCGGCAGCGTCTCGACCTCCTCTTGCGCGGGAATCGGGTCGTTGTGAACATCGAGACCGGCCGGAGTCATCGCCGCGGGCACTTGCGCCGCAACGCCGTCGCCCTCCCCCGCGCTCGCCCCACGCCGGCGCACGGTGTTGGTCGAGTAATAGTTCACGCCAAGCACGTCGATCGGCTGGTGCGCCGTCGCCTCATCGCCGTCGCGCACGAAGGCCCAGTCGGTCACGTCGGCCGTCGCCTCGAACAACTCGGGATCGTAGCGTCCCTCGAGCATGGGGCCGAGGAAAACCTCGTTGTTGAGCAAATCGGCGCGATGCTTGGCCGCCCCATCCTCCGGAGACGTCGATGCGGCGCGCGTCACCGACAGGTTCAACGTCACCGAGCAGCGGGCCGCGTCCCCGAGCTCGGCGCGCACGGCCTGGACGCCCAAGCCATGCGCCAGATTGAGATGATGCACGGCGGCGAGCGCGGCCGCATGGTCCTTGATGCCGGGCGCATGGTCACCGCAGCCATAGCCGAGATACGCGGCGCACCACGGCTCGTTGAGCGTGGTCCAGGTGTCGACGCGATCGCCGAAGGCATGCGCAAGCACGCCCGCATACTCGCCGAAGCGCAGCGCCGTGTCCCGAGCCGGCCACCCGCCGGCGTCCTCCAGATATTGCGGCAGATCCCAGTGATACAGCGTCACCACCGGTTTGATGCCATTGTCGCGCAGCATATCGAGCACGCGCAGGTAATGGTCGACCCCCGCTTGATTGACCGGCCCTCCGGCCTCGGGGATGATGCGGGACCACGACACCGACATGCGGTAGGCGCCGATGCCGAGGTCCTTCATCAGCGCGATGTCATTGGGATAGCGGTGATATTGGTCGCAGGCGAACTCGCCCGACGAATGGTCGAAGATGCGCCCGGGTTCGGCGCAGAACACATCCCAGATCGACGGGGTGCGCCCGTCTTCGCGGATCGCGCCCTCGACCTGATACGAGGCGGTGGCGGTACCCCAGATGAAATCATTCGGGAATCGGTAGGTCATCATTGCTCCTTTGCAAATATCAAGCGGTCACAACTCGGAGATAGCTTTCCAAGAAGGGCGGAAAACCGCCATTCCATTCAGACTATCTCCGAGTTGTGACCGGTGGTTCAGTCAGCCAGCTCCGCCTTGCCGCCGTTGGAGGCGACGGCTTCGCCCATGCCGATCGCGGCGGCGAAGTCGCGTCCGTCGGAGCTCGTCACCTCAATGCCGGCCGCAGTGCGTCGCGCGGCGAAGGTTACGGACGCGCCATTCGGATCGGTGACGACGGCTTCGGCCGCATCGACCTGATTGAGGAAGACGCGCACCGTCGCGCCGTCGCCATAGGCGTAGTCCGGACGCTCGGCGCCGGGATGGGTGGCGATGATCGACCCGTCGCGCACCCACAGCGGCACGGTGTCGTAGCCGTGGGTTTCATGGCGCCACACGCCGGCCTCGGAGCGCACCGTCTCGCCGGTGAACCAGTTCGTCCACGTGCCGGCGGGCAGGAAGTACTCGACCTCGCCGGAATAGGTGAACACGGGGGCGACGAGCAGCGAGGGACCGAACATATACTGCCGGTCGAGCGGGCGGGCCGCGGGGTCGTCGGGGAACTCGAGGAACATCGAGCGCATCACCGGGGTGCCGTTCTCATGCGGTTCGAGGCCCGTCTGATAGACGTAGGGCATGAGCTCGAGCTTGAGCTTGGTGAAGGCGCGGGCCACGTCGACGGCGCTCTGCCCGGGCGCATTGACGACGCCGTTCTTCGCGTCCTCCTCGTCGAACAGCCACGGCACACGGTAGACGGTGGAGCCATGCAGACGCGAGTGGGAGCCGAGCAGACCGAAGGCAAGCCAGCGCTTGTAGACGGCCGGGTCGGGGAAGGCGCCCTCGAAGCCGCCGATATCGTGGCTCCAGAAGCCGAAGCCGGAGCTTGTCAGCGACAGGCCGGCGCGCAGCGTCTGCGCCATGCCGTTGAACGTGGATTCGCAGTCGCCGCCCCAGTGCACGGGCTGCATCTGGCCACCCACCGTGGCCGAGCGGGCGTAGAGGCAGGCCTCGCCCTTGCCTCGAACCTCTTCGATCGCCTCGAACACGGCCTGGTTGTAAAGCTGCGTGTACCAATTGTGCATCGAGAGCTTGGGCGAGCCGTCGAACCACACCACGTCGCGCGGAATGCGTTCGCCGAAATCGGTTTTGATGGCGTCGACGCCTTGGGCGAGCAGACCTTTGACCTTGTTCTTGAACCATTCGCGGGCGTCGGGGTTGGTGAAGTCGACCAAGCCCATGCCGGCCTGCCAGAAGTCGGTCTGCCACACCTCGCCGTTGGCCTTCTTGACGAGGTATCCGCGCTCCTTGCCCTCCTTGAACATGGAGCCGCGCTGGCCGATGTAGGGGTTGATCCAGGCGCAGATATGCAGGCCCTTGTCCTCGTGCAGGCGCTTGAGCGTGGATTCGATGTCGCCGAAGAACCGGGAATCCCATTCGAAGTCGGTCCAGTTGAAGCCGCGCATCCAATAGCAGTCGTAATGGAAAGCGCTCAGCGGGATGTCGCGCTCGGCCATGCCGTCGATGAACGAGTTGATCGTTGCCTCGTCGTATTCGGTGGTGAAGGAGGTCGTCAGCCACAGGCCGTAGCTCCAGGCGGGCACGTTGGCCGGGCGACCGGTCAGCGCCGTGTAGCGATTCAGGATCTCCTTGGGGGTGGGGCCGTAGATCACGCAGAAATCGATGGCCTCGCCGGGCACGGAGAACTGCACGGCCTCCGTGTTTTCCGAACCGATTTCGAAGGAGACATGGCCGCGGTTGTTGACGAGCACGCCGTAGCCGTTGGAGGTCATGTAGAACGGAACGTCCTTATATCCCTGCTCGGAGGAGGTGCCGCCGTCCTCGTTCCAGATGTCGACGCTCTGGCCGTTCTTCACATAGGTGCCGAAACGCTCGCCCAGGCCGAAGACCTGCTCGCCGACGGACAGGCCCAGCTGGATGCCGGTGAATGTCTCGGATTCGTCGCGCGCGGAGCCGTCCATGCTCACGCCGAATTCGCCGACGGGTTGGGCGGACACGGCAGCGCCCGGGTTCAGCTTGAAGCGGCCCAGCGACTTGCCGGTCGAGGAGGTCAGCGGCTTGCCGTCGGCGCCGAGGAATTCGAGCTTCCACGGGGCGCCCTTGGTCACGCGGGCGGTCAGGCCGCCGCTGGTCAGCTCCACGGTGGCGCCGTCCTCGCCGATCTCGCCGTCGCCCTCGCCCACGGCCTTCGCGCTCACATAGGGACGTTCGCCGGGCGCGGCCGCATCCTCGTTGAGTGGGAAGCCGGGATAGTCGGTGGCGCCCAGCCAGTGCGCGGCGCGCACACGGAGCACGCCTTCGGCCGGCGCGGTGACGCTGACCTCGAAGGTGGGCAGGTTGAGCACATCGGCGCGGCCGCGGACCGGCGAAGTGGGGGCCAGCACGTCGAGGCTTTCGCCGTCGGCGCCGACGCCGATTTCGAAGGCTTGGCGGGCGTACAGTGCCTCGACACCGTCGCGAATCAGCCAGTAACCGTTGGTGAACTTCATATGACACTCCTTTGCGGGATTCGTTCGTGGGATTCGCCGCCGGAATCCGGCCCGGAACGGCTCGCCGCCGCTCCGGGCCGGTCTTCCGGCCATCGCTGGGGTTTCGCCGCCATATTATCCGCGCGGCGGACGGATTGGCCCCATCCATGGGGCCGTCTGCCTTACTTCACCGCGCCGGTGGTGATGCCGCGCGACAGCGTGCGCTGGAAGATCAGGTAGAAGATCAACGTGGGCACCAGGCTGATCAGCGAGGCGGCCGCGGTGGTCGTCACGTCCATGAGACGGTCGCCGGTCAGCGAGCTGACCGCGATCGGCACCGTCTGGGTGGCGTTGTCGACGAGGAAGGCCATCGGAATCATGTATTCGTTCCACGTCCAGATGAAGAAGAACACGAGCATAACCGACAGCGTGGGCTTCGAAATCGGGAAGACGATGTCCTTGAAGATCGTCCAACGGGAGGCGCCGTCGATCGTCGCGGCCTCGAGGATGGCCTTCGGGAAGGTGCCGTACACGCTGGAGAGCAGGTAGGTGCCGAAGGCGGACTGGATGACCGTGAAGATGATGACGATGGACCACTGGGAGTTGTAGAGGCCGATCTCCTTGAACATGATGTAGAGCGGGTAGAGCAGCGCCTCCTGCGGCATCATGTTGGCGAGCATGATGAGCAGCACGATCCAGCGGCGGCCCTTGACGCGGCCGATGCCCAGCGCGAAGGCGTTGAACATCGACAGGATCACGGCGAGCACTGCCACCAGACCGGAGGTCCACACGCTGTTCCAGACCTTCTCGGGGAAGTTGGAGCGGTCCCAGAACTTCATGAGGCCGTCGAGGCTGAACTCGCTGGGCATGCTCAGCGGGCCCGTGGCGTTGTAGTCGGCGGTGGTCTTGAAGGCGTTGAGCAGCAGCACGATGAACGGGAAGAGCATCACCAGGCCGCCGACGATCAGCAGCGCCAGCACCAGCCAGTCGCCGCCGGAGCGGTTCTTGCGCGCCTTGGGGATGCGCACCTTCGCGGGTTTGATTGCGGTGGTCATGGCTTACTCCTCGTCTTCCTTCTCGACCTTCTGCTGCAGGTTGGTGAACACGATCGAGACGATGATGATCACCACGGTCAGGGCGGTGGCGATGGCGGCGCCGTATCCGACCTGCTGCGACTGGAAGAACTGGGTGTACGAATAGTAGGACGGCACGATGGTGGAGGTGCCGGGGCCGCCCTTGGTGAGCATGTAGACCGGGCCGAACACCTTGAGCGCCGCGATGGTGCAGGTCAGGGCCACGACGAAGATCTCGGGCTTGATGGCCGGCAGGGTGATGGCGAGGAAACGCTGCCACCAGTTCGCGCCGTCGAGGTCGGCGGCCTCGTAGAGCTCGGGATCGACGCGCTGCAGGCCGGACATGAAGATGACCAGCGGATAGCCGAGCTGGATCCAGATCATGATGAGCATGAGGAAGATCAGCGAGGTGTCGGGTTTGCCGAGCCAGTCGTGTTGCAGCCCGCCCAAGCCGATGGCTTCGAGCACGGCGTTGAGCGCGCCGTTCTCGGGGCGGAAGATCCAGCCCATGACCAGCGAGGCGACGGCGATCGGCAGCAGCTGCGGGAAGTAGTAGATCGCGCGCATCGTGGAGGCCGTCTTCGCGCCGAATTTCTTCTGGACCACGTCGAAGATCAGCGAGGCGAGCACGAGGCCGATGAGGATCGGGATGACCACCATGGCCACGATCATCCAGATGGAGTTGCGGAAGGAGACCCAGAAGGTCGTGTCCTTCATCAGGCGGGCCCAGTTGTCGAGACCGGCCCAGGTCGGCGGCTTGATGCCGCGATAGTTGGTGAAGCTCAGGTAGAGGTTCCAGATGGCCGGGATGATGATGATCCACAGCAGCATGAGGAAACCGGGGATCAGATACAGCCAGAATCTATTCGAGGGACTGCCCGGGATGCGGGACATACCCTTCTCTCGCGGCGCCCCTGCTGCCGCCTTGGTGCGTTTGTGCGCGTTCATATTCGAAAGTCACTTCCCTACGTCGTTGTATCGGGGTGAGGGACCGGCCGGCCGCGCGGCTGATATTGCGTCACGCGGCCGGCCGATCGTCACGGCATCGTCACTGCTTGACGCCGGCGGCTTCGACGCCCTTGTTGTAGTTCTCCTCCATCTGGCCCAGAACCGTCTTCGTGTCGGCGGTGCCGTTGACCAGCTCCTGGAGGGAGGCGTTGAGCTCGTCATAGAAGGTGGAGGTCGGCCAATCCGGGTAGAAGCCCAGGCCGTCGGATTCGAGCACGCCGTTGAAGGAGGTGATGAGCTCCTTGGTCTTCTCGTCGGTGATCTTGTCCGGGTCGGCGGCGATCGGCAGGCCGCCGGCGTTGCCCATGAGGTTCTGCACCTCGTCGCTCAGCGTGAAGTCGATGAACTTGGCGGCGGCGTCCTTCTTCTTGGAGTTCTCGGGGACCACCCAGATGTTGCCGGAGGAGCCCACGACCTTCTCGGTCTCGGGGAACAGGGAGAAGGTCCAGTTGGTGTCGGGGATGTCGGACTGGAAGCGACCGAACCACCAGGTGCCGGAGAAGAACATCGGATAGGTGCCCTTCATGAAGTTCTGGCCGGCGTCCTCGGCCTTGAGGCCGGTGGAATTCTTGGAGATGAAGCCCTTGGCGACCCAGTCCTTGATGGTGTCGGTGGCGTAGGTGAAGGCTTCGTCGGACCAATCCACGTCGCCGTCATACATCTCATAGGCGCGCAGAAGCTTGTCGTCGGCCTTCTGGAGCACAAGCTGCCACCACAGGTGCTGCAGCGGATATTCGGCCACGCCTTCGGAAAGCGGGGTGACGCCGTTGTCGACGAACTTCTGCATGGCGTCCTCGAGCTCGTCCATGGTGGTCGGAATCTCGATGCCGTACTTGTCGAACATGTCCTGGTTGTAGTACATCACGATGTCCTCGCCGTAGTTCGTGATGCCGTACCAGTTGCCGGAGCCCATGACGCCCTTCTCGTCGTACTTGCCGGTGTCGGCGAGCGCGCCCGAGATCTTCTCGTCCCACTTGTATTCGGAGACGTAGTCGTCGAGGTTGCTCAGCAGGCCCTGGCTGGCGAGCAGGCCGGCGGTGGCGTTGCCCTTGTTGTATTCCATGACGTCGGGGGCGTCGTCGGAATTGAGCACCTGCGAGGCGGTCTGGCGGATCTGCTCGAAGGACTTCTTCTCGAACTCGACCTTGATGCCGGTCTCCTGCTCGAAAAGCTCCATGGCCTTGGCCCAGGCCTTGCCCTGCGCGCCGTTGTCCTCTTCGTAGTGCCAGATCTTGATGGAGGTCGGATTCTCTTCCTGCGCGGTCTCTCCTCCGCCGCAACCGGCCATGCCGACCATCGCGGCCAGGGCGATGCCAGCGGCGAGCCACTTCTTCGTAGTCTTCATCGTGTCTCCTTCGTTACTGATCGACCGGTTTCGATTGATTGTCGAAACCGCCGTACTGGAAGAGTAAATGATTTGACTATCTAATTTCAACTTATTTCGATAAATTTCGATTATTATTTTCGATTTATTTTGCCGATTTTCCAGCGCATTATCCAACGCGACAGGGGGGGGGGGGCAGCTTATTTCGACATATTTCGATTACTGGAGCGATGTTTTCCGCGCGCCGACCGTGCCCCACGCCCGGTATTCCACCGGCATCAGCTCCACATGGCCCGCGTCGCTTCGACGCCCTTCCAGCACCTCCACCATGAGATCGACCGCCCGCGCACAGGTCTCATTGGGCTGCATCGGCATCTCATCGACCGGATTCGTCATCTGCGCCACGCCGTAGGTGCACGCAGCCATCACCGACACATCCGCTGGCACCGACAGCCCCCGGCGGCGCAGCGCGGCCATCATATTCTGCACATGCGCCGTATTCGTCTGGCACACGATGGCGGTCAGATCGGGATGTTCGCCAAAGGCCTCGTCCAACAGCAGCTCCACATCGGCCGCGGCATAGCCGGTGGATGGCTTGAAGAGCACCTCCATCCCCAGATCGGCGCCGCGTTTGGCCGCGGCATCGCGGAACCGCACGAGGAAGTTCGAACCATCCTCATAAGCGAAGCTTTTCGACCCCACAATCAGCACCATGCGGTGCCCAAGGGCATGCAGCCGCTCGACGGCCTCGCGCCCCATGCGCTCGAAATCGAGATCCACCGAATAGATCGCCTCGGAATTACTCGGATATCCCACCGCGACCACCGGCACGTCAAGCGTTTTGGCCACTTCGGCGCGGGCATCCACCATAAGCACGTCGAGCAGCAGGATGCCGTCGACCATGCCGTTGTCCACGACGCGGGTCAGCTCGGCATCGCCGTATTCATGCATCAGCAGAAGAATGTCATAGCCGTGGCGCTTGGCTCGCGTGGCCAACGACAGGAAGAAGATGGAGTAGTTCGAATAGTCGGTGTAATCATGGACGGGCGAGCTCAGGGCCAGCACCTTTGTGCGGCCGGACGGCATCAGGCGCAGATCGCGGGCCTTGGCATAGCCGACCTCACGCGCGGCCTGCAGCACCTTGCGTTTGGTGTCCTCGCCGATCGAGCGTTTGCCGCTCATCACATACGACACCGTGCTGATCGACACACCGGCTTTCGCCGCCACATCCTTGATCCCAGCCACAGGCACCTCCCGTCGCAGGCCATTTTACCCAGACGGGCGCAACGAGGGGATGGCCTGGAAAGTACGACGGAAGCCGCCGGTCTTTCCGCACCATCCCCTCGCCATCACCGGCCTATTCGGCGCAGACGATGACCTTGGCCTCGTAGGGCTTCAGCTCGACGCCGGACGGCAGCGGCACGCCCTCGATGCTGATGAGCTCGGCCGACTGCGCCTCGCCCGAGAAGTTGAACAGGCCGAGGATCGTGCGGGTGCCGGCCTTGCGCACTATGGCGAGCACCGCGTCGTTGGCGGTGTCCCATGTGGTCACCCACGCGCCGGGCGCGAAGCAGGGGTCGTCGCGCATATCGCGCAGCGACTCCATGCCCTCCCACAGCTGGTTCTGCAGCGTGCCCGGCGTGACGCGCTCGGCCGCCTTGTCCCAGTCGAAATGGCTGCGATGCAGATTGCGGCTGTCCTCGCGGCGGTCGGGATCCTCCTTGTAATCCCAACCGTTGAGCTGGCCGATCTCGTCGCCGCAGTTGAGCATCGGGAAACCGCGGAGGAACGACATCGCGCGGTGCATGAGCAGATCGCGTTCCACGGCGGTCTCCAAGGCCGGCTTGTCATGCGTGATGATCGCGCGCTCCACGCCGCACAGGGAGGCGGCGGTGCCGCAGCTGCGCGCGTCCTTGCTGGCCTCGTCGTAGTTGTAGAGCTCTCCCATCGCCCAGCTGCCGGGCACGGCGCCCTCGTAGAAATGATAGAGGAATTCCTTGTGCTTGAGCGGGTTGATGGCCAGGCGCACCTCCTCGTCCTCGTCGAGGCCCCAGCCGATGTCGTCGTGGCAGCGGATGTAGTTGACGAACCAGCAGTTCTCGGGCAGCGCGTTGAGCTTGTCGAGCTGGTCCTTGAGCAGACGCACGTCGCCGCTGGCGAGCGCGCTCCACAGGTTGACCATGATGGAGACGTTGTAGAGCATATGGCATTCGGGGTGCTCCGGGGTGCCGAAATAGGCGGCGAGCTCCTTGGGGGCCATGACAACCTCGCCCTTCAACACCACGGCCGGGCAGACGACCTCGAGCATCATGCGCATCATGCGGACGATGGTGTGCACCTGCGGCAGGTTGCGGCAGTTGGTGCCGAGCCGCTTCCAGATGTAGGGCACCGCGTCGAGGCGCAGCACCTCCACGCCAAGGTTCGCCAGGTTCATGACGCTGATCATCATGGCGACGAACACCTTGGGATTGCGGTAGTTGAGGTCCCACTGGAACGGGTAGAACTGGGTCATCACCCACTTGCCCATCTGTTCGTTCCACGAGAAGTTGCCGGGGGCGGTGTTCGGGAAGACCTGCGGCACGATGGCGTCGTATTGGTCGGGCACGGTGCGGTCGTCGTAGCAGAAGTAATAATCCTGATACACCGGGTCGCCGGCCTGCGCGGCGCGGGCCCAACGGTGCGACGAGGCGGTGTGGTTCATCACGAAGTCGAGGCACAGGCTGATGCCGGCTTCGCGCAGCTTGGCGGTCAGATCGGCGAGGTCTTGGTTGGTGCCGAACATCGGGTCGACCTTGTCGAAGTCCTCGACCGCATAGCCGCCGTCGTTATCAGGGTGCGGCATGGTGAGCAGCGGCATCAAGTGCAGATAGGTGAGCTTCTGCTCCTTGAAGTAGTCGATCTTGCCGGCGAGTTTCTTGAGGTCGCCCGCGAACAGGTCGGTGTACATGGTCATGCCGAACATATTCCCGCGCTTGTACCAGTCGGGATCGGCCTCGCGGCGAGCATCGAGCTCCTTGAGGTCGGCGGGGCGGGCCGCATAGGCCGCGGCCATGGCGCCCTCGAACTGCTTGAACTCGGGCGAGTCGCCGTAGAGCATGGTGAACAGGGATTTGAGCTCGTCGTGATGGCGGGCGAGGCGGGCGGCGAACACGTCGTCTGACTGCGGCGGGGCGGGCGGGTTGACCGGTGACTTCCGGGAGTTGGCTGATTGGCTGGACTGGGGATTGACCTCGGTCATATGGTTCTCCTTTGAGGAAACATCTTCGTCTCATTGATTCGTCGCCAGCTTAGCATCGAACCGCTTCGATATCAAACCGGTTCGACCTCAGCGCGTGTTTCAGCTCGAGACTATCTGCGGACACTGCACGGCCAGGCTCCAATGCCTTGGGAAAAAGAAAAACCTCGGGGGAGGAATCCCGAGGATTAAGTGGAGCCGACGGCAATCGCAAACAGCGTTATAACCCAGCCATTTCTTCGCTGTTTAAAGATGCGCACCTATTTGCGTACTCATCTCACGCACGGTAAACGTCGCTCCGATCTATGCAGCCTGGCGTTCCAGCTCTCTGTGACACACCTCGCGCATGAGGTCGGCGAAGGATATGCCGCGGCGCTGGGCGACCACGCGCAGCTTATCCGCTTCGTCCCCAGGCATGCGGAACGTGACGGGGACCAAGGGCTCCTCGCACAACTTCGGACGACCGAGCGGCTTCTTGATGACGAGCTTTCCCGCCTCGCCATGGTAGATGCCGTTGTTGGCGTCCTCATCCCACCGGTCGATCATTTCGTCGGTGACTTCGACGCCACCCTTTGCTCTGTAGTTCGCCATGATGGCTACCTCCTTCCAATCCGACGGCCATCATCTGGTCCGGCTCGTAGCTGCCTTGCCGGGGAAGCATACGTGCGGCGTCCGACCATGTGGCGACGATTTCTTCCTCATCGAGCCACGGGCGCTTCTCCAGCACCCTTGGATGGACCAAAACAGCCAATCTACGCTCCCGACACTTTCGTATACGAAATTATGGTAATACGGCCCTAGGCTTAATTTCAGCAGTTCCGAGAAAAGAAAAGGCCTCCGGGGGTGGAATCCCGGAGGCCCGAGTGGAGCTGATGGTAATCGAAACCACGACCTCTTCGATGCGAACGAAGCGCTCTACCAACTGAGCTACAGCCCCGTGGATGTTGTCATGCTCCGCAAGACAACTCTCGATACTTTAATACGACCCGTGGCCAAATGCAACCGGCGCGTCGCGGACTGCGGACCATATCGCAAACCGCCTCCCCTATAAGCGAGCCGCCATGTGCGGAAACATTGCGCTGGTAAATGGCCGTTTTTGCCGAGAGCATGGCAGCTCGCTTATCGCAAAGGGCGGCACTCAGGCCTGCTGCTCCTTTTTCTTGCCAAACTTCGCCTTAAGCAATCCGATGATCGTCGGCAGCAGCGATATCACGAGGATGAGGATGATCACCAACTCGAAGTTGTCCTGCACAACGGGGATGCCACCGAAGAAATAGCCCAGGAACGTGAACAGCGAGGACCAGGTCAGACCGCCGAGCACCGAGAACGGCGTGAACCTGGACCAGCGCATGCCGGAGATGCCGGAGATGAACGGCATGAACGTGCGGATGAACGGGAAGAATCGCCCGAGGAACACCGCCAGCGGCCCCCACTTCTCGATCATCTTCTCGGTTTTCTCGATGCGTTCGGGGGTCATGGCCTTGACTTTGCCCGACTGGATGATGCGACGCCCGAAAAAATGCCCGATGAAGTAGTTGCACTGGTCGCCGACAATCGGCGCGATCCACACAACCGGCAGCAGCGCGGCCAGCGGCAACGCTCCCGGCTCTCCCGTGGCCGCGTCGGGCGCGGCGAAGAAGCCGGCGGCGAACAACAGCGAGTCACCGGGGAGGAACGGGAAGAACACCACGCCCGTCTCGATGAAGATGATGAGGAAGATGAAGCCGCAGGTCGGTGCCACGCCCATCGCGATCCAGCTGGCGATGGCGGCGCGCGGATCCTTGAGCAGCTCCACGATGAAATTAACGAAACCCATGAAAAGTCCTGTCATGTACGGACGGCGAATAACCGCCCCTCAGCCTATCAGCGGTCGGCGAGACGGATCAGGCGGCGAGGCGACGCTGCACAAAACCGTCAAGCATGGCCGCGTCGATGCCCTCGTAGGAGCCAATCGAAGCAAACTGTCCCAGCCCGGAGGTGTCGTTACGGATCCACCCGGTCTGCGCAATGGTCGTGGCACCGGAAGCGACGCCCGCGCGGATGCCGGAGGCCGAGTCCTCCATCACAACACAGCTGGGCATGTCCTCGGGAGCGATGCCGAGCTTCGCGGCGGCTGCTAGGTACGGCGCCGGATCCGGCTTGTGCGTCACAGGATCGTCGCCGCAGACGTAATCGACGAGCAAGCCGTCGGCCTGCGCAAGGATGTTCTCGGCCATGCGCCGGGGCGAAGTAGTGACCAGCAGCGAGGAAATACCGGCGTCAGCCAGCGAACGCAGCACATCAAGCGCACCATCAATCCACGGCAAGCGCGTCACCTCGGCGTTATAAACGTAGTCTTTGAGCTGCACGTCGATCTCCTCGACGCTCAACCGCGTGCCTTTCGCGATCATGCGACGAGCCACATCAGGAACCGGCGTGCCAGAGCCTTCCCAGCCGTCGTCGATGGTCCATTCGCCGCCGTTGGCATGGGCGATTTCGATCTCGCCCTCATGCCACAGAGGCTCCGAGTCGATAAGAGTGCCGTCCAAATCCCAGAACACGGCCTTCAGCAGCATGATTCCTCCGTAATGTCGGTCCGTTGGATACCTCCATCTCACCAAATCAACACGACAGGATTACGGAGCACAGGCGGGCGGAAATGGAGCCATCGCACGCATGGTTCTTCGGACGAACGCGGGCGTGCGCGGCGCATATAAGCGGCGGGGCCGCCGCGGCACGATGCGTGTCACGGCGGCCCCGCCGCCCGTCCCTAGAAGGCTTCCGTCACTTGGTCAGGTGATGGCCGCGCGCGGTGCCGAGGCTGTTGCGGCGGCGCACGCCCACGAGGGTCACGCCGGCGAGCAGCAGTCCGGTGGCGAGCGCGACAAGTCCGGACACGGCCACGCCGGTGTCGGCGGTCTTGCCGGGGGTCGTGTCAGAGGTGCCGCCATCGCCCGGCGTCTTGTTCTCGTTGTTCTCACCGGGCTTGTCCGACGTGAACGTGTTGGTGAACACGGGCGCGGAGCCGCCGTCATACGCGACCTCGGCGATCAGCTGGCCCTTGAGATCGTCGGTGACGGTGATGGTCACCTTGTGCGAGGACTTGTCGTAGGTGATGCCGGTGGCGTTGCCCGCGACCTCCACGAGAGTGTATTCGTAGGTGCCCGGCTTGTCGAACGTCAGGTCGGCGAACACGATGCGGCCGTCCGCGCCGTTCTTCGCGGTGGCGACGACGTTGCCGTCGGCGTCACGCAGCTGGAACTCGAACTCGCCCGCCTTGAGATCGCGGCCGGTGAGCTTCTTGGTCGCGTCCACCTCGATATCCTCGGCGGGCTTGGCCTCGTAGGCGTTGCGGAACACGATATCGTCCGCGGTCTGGCCGTTCGCCGTGATGGCGGTATTGGCGACAAGCTTGCCGTTGACTTCGGTCACGGTGACCGTGATCGTGTAGATCGTGTCGTCATACGTCACGCCATCGATCACCTTGCCGCCGTTGACCTCGCGCACCGTGTAGGTGTAGGTGCCGGCCTCGTCATACGTGATGCCGTCGAAGCGGAAGTTGCCGTTCGCATCGTTGGTCGTCGTGTCGATGACCTTGCCGCTCGCGTCCACCAGCTCGAAGGTGAACTCGCCCGCCTTCAGGTCGCGGCCGGTGAGGACCTTGAGGCCAGGGTCCATCTTCCACGTCACCGGGGTTGGGTCAGTGGGTTGGGGCGGAGTCGGAGGCGTCGGTTTGTTGTAGGTGTTAGTGAAGATCGGGGAGCCGACCTCATTCTGCACCGTCGCCGTCAATGCGCTACCATTCGCTTGAACCTTCACCTCGTACGTGTACTCATGCGTATCGTAGGTCATATATTCCGCAGCCGGATCAGGAACGATCTCCTTAACCGTCACCTTATAGGTGCCAACCTTGGTGAAGGTAATGTCGCCGAAGGTAACCGAACCATCAGCAGCGTTTTCAGCAGTAGTGTCCGTTGGCAGCGTAAAGCCACCATCCGGGGAACCTTCCGCCGCTTCGACACTCATAGCAAACGAGAACTCGCCCGCCTGGAGGCCCTCGACACGGTTGCCTTCAAGCACCTTTTTCACGTCAACCGGCGTGTTGGTCGCGCTTCCCGGCGTGAAGGTATTGGTAAACGCAGCAGTTGCCGAGACACCTTCAGGAATGGTGCCAGTACTGTCTGTCGAGCTTTGGCTGTATCCAGCCACAGCGGTCTCGGTAACGGTGTAATTCGTACCTGCGGGCAGTCCTGTGATACTCACAGAGCCACCATTAGCGAGTACAATCTTCCCGCCATTACCAATGGTCCCGGAATACGATGTCGAACCATCACTGGTTCCGCTGAACGAGTAAGTGCCCGTGAGCGCTTGGTTCGCGGAATCCGCCAGGGTCACGATGAACTCGAACTTCTGATTCGAGTCAACCGGCTCGCCAGAAGTACCAGCCACAACGGTCTTGGTGATCGTCAGATTGCCCGAAGCCGGTGTGTACTTATTGACGAACGGAATCGTCGCGACTTGAGCGTCACCAATGTCGTTGCTAGAGACCGTGGTTTTCTTAACTTCGACCGGGTTGGCATTCTCGCCGGCACCCGGCTTAGTCACGATAGTCGTGGCAGTTAGTGTGCCGTCGCCGTTGTCTTTAACCGCAATAGTCACCGTGTAGACGGTGTCATCGTAGGTGTACTTATTCGACACAGTTGAGGGGATGACCTCTTTGACCTCGTAGGTGTAGGTCTTGTCAGCGTCACTCTGAGTGAAAGTCAGACCGCTCTCCGGCAGCAGGTCGATCAGAGCAGAGCTTCCCAAAGCAACGGAAGAGCTGACGTAGGTCTTACCATTCCGCACCGCGTCTCCGGTGATACCTAGCTTGTCACCGGCTTCTTCCGCGGTGCTCAGTGTCGTTTCCTCGCCACCTTGATCGATACTCTTGCTGTCCTTCGGCGTCACCAAGAACTTAAACTCACTGGACACGTCACTGGTTCCCGACGTCGATTCAAACGACTTCGAGATCTTCAGCCCGCCCTTAGCCTGGTAATCAAGCGTTGCACCGTATTCATTCACGAACGGCACAGTCGGCGTTCCGGAATCAGGCTTGGAGCTGTCATAAGTCTCGACGAGGTTCTTGTTCTCATCAAGACTATCAATCGTCTCGTCGGTCAAGCTGCCAGTCGCATCCGGCCCCTTGACCACAGTGGTCACCGTGTAGATGGAACCGCCGTTAGCCTTCACTGCGATGTACACGTAGGCGTCACCAGGATATGCGGTGTCGTACTTATATCCTTGAGCTTCCGAGGGTTTCGTCTCAGAAACCTTGTAGACATAGGTATTGCCGATGTCCGTCTGATCGAAGTTCATCGCGAGCTTGCCACTCATCGCAGCTACATTGTTCTCATTGCCCGCGCCATTGGTGAACGAAGCGCTGTCGTTCGGAACATTCGGCGCATTCGGCGAGACTTTCTCAATTGTGAACGTGTAGTCACGACTGCTGAGCTTCTTGCCCGCCATCTTCTTGGTGACCGTGATGCCGGCATATGCTCCAGACGCCGTGTACGTATTAGTGAACGCAGCAGCGTTTTCCTCATCCTTATCGGCTTGAGTGGAGCCACCAGCATTGTCGTATTTCACGGTCGCAGCGAGCTCACCCGTATGGTTCTTGCTTTCATTGAGATCACTCACCGTATAGGTGACTGTCACGGAATGAGTGTCATACGCTATGCCATTGGAGGCGCCCGTCGGCTGGTTTTCCTTGACAGTGTACGTATAGGTACCCACCTTGGTGAACGTGAGCTTGCCATACGTGATGGTCGCGGAAGACTCGCCACTGGTGACGTCCGAACTTGAAACCGAGTTCTTGACCGAAGTGCCGAAACTGGCACCATCAGCCGGGTTATTCCTTCCCCGAGTCACTGTGAACTCGAACTGATCGTCCGTCGTCCAATCTCGATTGGACAGCGTCTTCTTGATCTTCAAGTCAGCAGTAGCCGGAGTAACCGCGAAGGTGTTGGTGAACACAGGCCTATCATTCACGGGAGTGGCGCTGGCCCCATCCTTGGTCCAAGAAGTTTCGACCTTCACAGAGCCATCGCCATTCGCGGAGACCTTATACGTCACCTTCCAAACCGCGGGGTCATAGGTCATGCCGTTCAGCGTGTACTCGTTGTCCGCATTGGCACCGCTGGGAATGACCTCACGCAGCTCATACGCATAGGTATGACCGACATGCTCGTCATTGCTGAAGGTGAAGCTGCCGAAAGCGGCCGTACCGTCAGTATCAGCACCGACAATGGCCACACCATCTTTATTGAGCGTGAGCATGCCGGGAAGAGGCATATTCTCAACCGCATCCGCAGAGCTATCGTTATCAACGCTTACAGGCTTGAGTGAGAACTGGAACTTATCTTTTTCGTTCTCGTTGGTGCCCGACGCGTTGTTGTATACCTTCGTCACATTGAGAGGTTCCGATGCGGTCTTCTCGGTGAATGTGTTCGTGATAGTGGCGGTCAGAGTACCCGTGGTCGTGGGGGTGTCCAGCACGGAACCGTTCTCACCAATAAACACAACGCTGCCGGTATTCACAGGCGTGAACGAACCACCAGTAGTATCACCAGCCGTCTGCCGCATGACAACGCTCTTCACTGCCAGCTGGCTCTTACCAAGGTCCACAACTGTGACTGTGACTTTATAATGCGCGTCGGAATAAGCCATACCAGGAACGCGGTCGCCCGTATCCGGTGTGCGCTCGAAGATGTTGTACACGTAGGTGCCAGGCTTGGAATATTCCAAACCGGAGAACGTCACCTTGTGGTCGTTGGTGCCGGACGTAATGGTCGTCGTGTACTCATGCTTTGAGAAGTCGTACCCATTGCCAGCAGGCAACGGCACTTCGTCCTTAGCGTCCTCCGAATTGTTGTAGCTCACAGCCTGAAGCACCATTGTGAAGCTATCCGCATCCGTCCAAGTGCCACCAGTGCGCCCAGTCAGTTCCTTCTTCACCGAGAAGTTCGCAGCGGAAGGAAGCGTCACGGATGAAGCCTCATAGGTATTCACGAACTCAAGCTGGTTGGCCGAGGCCACCGCCTCCTGACCCGTCTGATCGGCAATGATAGTGCCAGAGATGGTGTCATTCGCAACGTCAGCCGCTTCGTACTTCTGACCGCCAACCTTACGCTCAGTAAGCTTGAACCCGGCAGGCATCACCGAGGTTTCGCCAGCAAGCAATCCAAAGAGATTGGACAGACGCGGAGTTTCGGCCTGCGTGCTCACTTCCTGAACAGAATATGCGGCACCATTCTTAAGACCGTAGACGCGGATGGTCTGGCCATCCTTGATCTTGACCTCACTGCCATTCGCAATCGGCCACTCGGTCTCGCCATTAAGCGTCACAAGCTGTTCGCTACCGCTCTCGCCTTTTTCATAGATGCGATAGGAATACTTGCCGTCCGCAGGCAGCGTGAACTTGAAAGTGAACTCGGCATCCGGGTCAGGGATCAATCCCTCCGCATGCTTGACCGTCTTGGTCACCTGCAAACGTGCGGTGGGCTCATCCGTGACACGCACGCAAGTGGAGCCGGAGAACAGCGGATTGAGATTCCTGCCTCCAAGATCGGTGTAGACACCTTCAGTATCCGCTTCCGGTCGATCATCCTGCTGAATGCCCAAGCGCAGCCAACCAGTGTCCGTTTCAAGTGAGACCGGCTCTCCTGCCGTGCGCGGACCGTATTCCAGCAACGCATCATTCGCGCCGTAGCTGAGATGCAGGGTCTTGATAGCGGCGTCCGCCGCGTCTTCCCACTGCAGTCCGTTCGAAACCTCAGTGCCAGTCTGCGCCGTGCCCTTGATGTAGCTAAGCGTCGCGTTGATTTCGTTCTGCGCGGCGAACTGGGCCATCGTCTTCACCAGACGACCGACACCCACCATCGTGGACACGCCATCATCCGTCGAACCGGCGTCCGCGTACACGCCAGTATCATCCACGATGACTTTAACCAAGGTGTCGTTGATCTCGTAGCCGTCCGGTGCTTTAGTCTCCTTAAGCCAGTAGGTACCTTTATCAAGCCTCTTACCCTCGGAGGGGAACTGCGCGGCACCTTCCAGATCAGGCTGATTCTCACCGTCAAGCTTTGCCACAGTCGTGGCAGTATCAATGGGCTGAGTGTTCTTATTGAGAGTAGCCTTACCGTCATCATTAACAGTCACGCTATTCTCATCGTAGAGCCCAAACTCAGCTCCGGCGATATAGTTGCCAGCCCCATCATCCTTCTGCACATACAGATAGTTGTAGGTGTTCGGCACATACAGGCGCGAGGAGAACTGTCGCGTGAAGTTATCGCCCCAGAGACGGTGAGTATCGTTCAGCTGGGCCGAGGCTAGAGAATCAGCTTCTGTGTAATAGAAACCGACGGCATACTCAGTCTGGTCTTTCTCGTTATTTCCAAGGATGTAGTAATACTTCTGAATGTCGCCAGGAAGTTGGGCAATCTCCGTCTGATACTGTCCGCTGGTGTTGAGCTGAAGCACGTAGTTGCTTGTCTTAGCGGCGTTGAGGACATCCGCCATGTCAACGCCATTCTCGACTTTATATCCTTTCAGAGGATCGCCGGAAATGGCATGCCAAGCAGCACTGTCATTCAACCCCTTAGACATGTCTCGCTTGAGAATGACGGCAAAAATGATCCCTACTTTATCCTCATCGACCTTCTCACCGTGGGCCGTACCATCTCCGGGAAGATATAGCTCTTTCATGGACGGAGCAGTCAAGGTCTCACGCGTGGCAGTGAAAGCGCCATTTTGCCAGACAAAGCCATTGTCAGTCGTGCCACCAGCATCAGTGATGATGCCGCTCTCGCCCGCACGCGGCGTGTAAAGCAAGTGCATCGACATATCGGTGTTACTCAGACCAGTTCGGTACCCCTTGGGAACCTTAGTTTCCTTGAGCAGGTAATGCGTGGAACCATTATCTTCGGCGTAAAGATCGTCAAAGTTGATGATCGAGTTGTCGATGACACTGGTCAGATCCAGTTGACCATTCGCGTCCGTCGTGCCTTTGGCGATAGCCTCGCCTTGGGCCTTGTAAACACCATCGGCCTTGTACAGTTCGAAGGACGCCCCTTCAACCGCTTCGCCATTCTGATTAACCTTGAGAATATCGCTGGCCGGAATCGTCACGAGGTTGTACTTAAGCCTCATGTTGGAATCGACATTGCCGCGTTCAAGGTAGAAGAAGTCAAGCTTATGCTGTGTGCCGTCGGCGAAGGTGTTCGGACGATCAGCGTCCCAAGAAGAGCTGACACCGGCAGCGTCAAAGCATTCTTTCAAAGTCGCGCGCGTCACCTGATCTGTATTCTCATTAATGACGATATTGCCATTCTGGAAGTCGATCTTGAGGCTGGCAGCGCTGTGGTTACCGCCCAAATCGCCAACCAACACGCCGTCCACAAACACCCACACGTCATCGTCACCGGAGAACTCGAAAGTCATCGGCTTCTTATCGTTTGTCAGACCATTTTCTGGCTGCACGAAACGAGACGACATCGTAAGGCCAAAATAATGGTTCGTGGGATCGATGATTTGATCGTTGGCTTCGTTACGTCCACCTGCATCGATTTCTTTAGCCGTCAGCTGTCCACGACTTTCGTCAAACACCTGATCCGCCGAATAGAAGGGGAAGAACTGTCCCACTTGCCCGCGGAAATTGTTGTTCTGATAGATGGCAGGTTTGTCATACACGGAGAACGCCTTGGTCTCTGTATTGAATGACGCAAAGTTCTCAGTGCTGTTGTATTCGTAATATCCATCCTTGACTTGCAACAGACCAGTTGCGCCAAGATACGAGGCCTTACCAGCCTGCGAACTGGAATCAAACAGATATGCAAGGGATTCGTCCCGACTGATGCCAAAATTCGCATCCTCATTACGCTGCAGCTCCGGATAACCATCAACCAGCGTGTTCTTCACCATGCCGGAACGAGGCTTAATACCCAGCGCAGGATGCGATTGTCCGTCCACGAATCCCGTCCACTGATTAATAAGCGAGCTTCCGCCTGGGGTAAATTGCAGTTGATGGTCCGTATTGATCCCCGTCGTTCCATCAACAGCCGGGGGATAATTCTCAGCGCCATTCTTGAAGGCAGCGTCATTGGCATCCTGCTGCGTAATCCAGTAATCGAACATATTGATGGTCGTGCCCGCAGGCGACACAGTATCAACTGTGTGGCCATCTCCCACTGCCGCCACCGCGGCGGGCGCGGCGACGCCGGAGACGAGGGCAGCGGCCAGGATCATGGCCATGCTGACCAGTGTGGCGGCGAGTTTCGTCTGGAGGCTCTTGAGGCCCTTCTTCGCACTGCTCATTGCGTTATGCATCGGTATTCCGTCCTTCTCGGGGCATGGTTGCCCCTGCATACCGACGAATCGTAGGGACGGGAAACGCGGCTTCACCCCCGTCTCGACCCTCGAAAAGACGTGCCCAAAAGACACCGCATATGCCCGATTCAAGGGGAATGAGACACTTCCCATACCCTCATCGCACGCCCGTTACCCCCTAAAGTGGCGAGTTCATATTCACCCGCCGAACGCAAGGAACCGGCCCCGGGAACATCCCGGAAGCCGGTTCCTATCAAACCTTCGCGTCGAGCCTCGGATCCGCGCCCAATGCTTGCCATCAGCGCAATAGTTTCTGCACCAGTCGCTCAAGCTCATCGATGCGCAGCGCCTGACGGGCGATGAGCATATCGCGGCTGTCCGCGCCAAGCTGCGCCTCGGCCGCCTCCGACAGCGAACGACCACCCTCGGCCAGCAGCATCTCGGAAGGCGAGGGCGTATCTTTCGCATTGACCAAAGCATCGGAGCCGTCATCGGCAAGCCCCGCGCCAATACCGGAGCCGTCATCGGCACCGCCGACATCGCCGACGCCACTGCCGACGCCCGCTCCAACGGGCGCCATGACCCTCTTCGCCAAGCCGCGCATCGCCGCATCATCGCCACCGACGGCCGCACCACCACGCCGACGCCCCACAGGCAAGCCCTTGCTGTTTTTCTTCCAGCGCGCGATGCACCGTTCGATGCGCTTGTATCCGATCAACCTCGGGTCCAGCCCGGCTCCGCGGAAGATCGCCGCCGGCGATTCGCCGTCCGCATACCGCACCATGCATTCGATGCGGAACTGGTCCGTGTAGCGGATGCGTTGCGCGCTGACCTCCGCCACCGCGGGCAGGCTCATCAGATACGCACGTTCCTTCGCGGTGAATTTGCCATCCCTCATCGCGACCACGCTCCCCGGCCGAGTGAGGAACAATCATCCCCGCTATTCGCGCTCACGGAGGAAAGGCCTAGAATGCAAGCCCCCCCCCCATCGACAAAACGCTAGGAGCATCCATGGCACACCCCTTCATCACCGATAGAGAATGTGCTCTAGTTTATGTTCTCCGTGAGCGAAAACACCCCCGTTGCTCACCCCACGAATCCCTCGTCATGCCCCTTTCGCATGCATGCGCGCGGAATTCGGGGATGATGGATGAAAGTCAAAAATGAAGATTACGCCATGCCGGCGCACACATTACCTGCGAATCCCCTCCATCCCCCCTGACGGTTCGGCGTGTCATATCGCCGAACGAGAAAACGGGGGCGGCGACACCCCCACGGCACCAAGAAATATGAGCAATCGGGAGCAGGCGGCCTCATCGGCACGCCAAAAATGACGATGCCGACGAAGCCCCCAATCCCCTGCCCGCGCAGACGACGACCCCGCCGTCAACGCGCCAATTGCGCGGCGAACCAGCCGGTGATCGTCGTCGGATGCGTGATGGCCGTGCCGACCACCGCGGCCCAGGCGCCCTCTTCCATGACCTGCCGCAATTGCTCCGGCCGATGGATGCGCCCCTCGCAGAGAACGGGAACATCGGGGAACGCCCGAACCATTTCACGCAGCAGCGCGAGATCCGGCCCATCGGTTGTGGGACGTTCGCCGGTGTATCCGGCCAAGGTCGTGGAGATCAGGTCGCTGCCCGCGGCGACCGCCTGTTCCGCGTCGCCCATGCTGCCGCAATCGGCCATCACCATGATGCCGTCCTCATGCAACGCGGCGACGGTGTCGGCGTAGGACAGTCCGTCCGGCCGCGGCCGCCGCGTGGCGTCCAATGCCACGATATCCGCGCCGGCGTTCGCGCAGCATCGCGCATGCCGCAACGTCGGCGTGATATACACGCCCGCGTCGCCCTCCTTCCAAATGCCGATCACCGGCACGCTCACACGCCCCTTGATCGCCGCGATATCGGCAAGTCCTTGGCATCGTATGGCGCAGGCGCCGCCCCGCTCTACTGCCGCCGCCATCTGCGCCATGGTTTCCGGGGTGCGCAGGGGCTCCCCCGGATACGCCTGACAGCTGACGATCAGACCGCCTTTGATGGATTCCACTATCGGATGCATGGCATGCTCACTCTCTATTCGTTTCTCGATTCGTTGCTTTCCGACGTGCGCCGATCCGCGCCGCTTCTCCGGAAGGAGTCGACGGCGACGGCGGCGCCGATCAACGGGGCGTCGCCGCCCAGCGCGCCCGCAAGCAGAGGTGTGGCCCGCACCAGCGGCAACGCTCCGTCGGCAAAACCGTCGCGCAGCGCCTGCCACCACAACTCGCCGCTGTGCGCGACGGATCCGGAAAGCACCACGGCCGCGGGGTCCAGAAGATTGCAGGCACCGGCCAAGCACTCGCCAAGCGCATGCGCGCTGGCTTGCAAAGTCGAAACGGCCACGTCGTCTCCGGACCGGGCGAGGGCGCTGACCGCGGCACCATCCGCGGCAATCCGCCGATTCCCAGCAGCCCCTTCGCCTCCGCCCAGGCGGACGTAGAGCGCGCCCAGGCCGCTTCCCGACGCCACCGCCTCGATATGTCCCTCGACCGCGCCGCACGAACAATGGAAGCCCGACGCAAGGCCATGCGGCATATGCCCCACATGGCCGGCGACATTATGAGCGCCCGCCAAGGGAACGCCATGGTCGATGATCGCGCCTCCGATGCCGGTGCCGACGCCGACGCACAGCACCAGGCCGTATCCGCGCCCCGCTCCGAAATGCGCCTCGCCCAAGCCGTGCGCCACCACGTCTCCGACCATGCGCAACGGCAGATCGCAGAACTCACCGAAGGCCTCCGCCACGCGCTGCCCGGACCACCCCGGAATCAGATCGGTGGCGGAGAGAATCATTCCCCACTCGCTATCCACGACTCCGGCGGCGCCAATGCCGATGCCCGCCACGGGGCGGCCGTTCCGGGAACACTCGTCCAAACGCTCCCATCCCAGCCGCGCCAATCGGGCGAGCACATCGGCGCCACCCCGCTGGGGCTCGGTGGGAATGGTCCGCATATCCTCCACCACGGCACGCCGGCCTCCACATCCCTCCGACAGACAGACCAAGCCCGAGGCGATCTTGGTGCCTCCGACGTCGAAGGTCAGGTATCGGGTCTTCGTCTCATCGACCATGGGCGTTTCCTCCCGATGCCTCAGACGCTGGCCGACAGAGACCGCCGGACCCGCATATGCTCGCGGAAGAAGGCCGCCATGGAGTCATTGGCCAAGGCGCTCTCCGGATCCCATGTCATCAGCGGATAGTCATGTGGCTTGCGCCGCCCATTGACGGCGCGCCAGTCGACGAGTTCATGGTCGCGGTTCATCCGGCGCAGGGCCACGGCGGTCAGCAACGTGTCGGTCTCCAGGAAATCGTCCGTGCTGGTCGACAGCCATGTGGGCGGGACCGTGATCGAGGAGAGCAATCCCTCGCTGGTGTCGAACGCGCTCCCCTCGAACCGCTCCACCAGGCGGAGGAACGCCGGACGGAGGATGTCAAGCATGCCGCTTGCATCGGGCTTCGCGCAATCGAACAGATGATCGTAGACCAGCATGCCCGACACGAATCCAACGGATTGGAACGCCGTGCCGAGGGATTCGACGCCCAGCCGCGACGCCACCTCGGCGTTGGCCTGCGCGGCAAGCAGCAGCAACCCAAGCAAGGCGCCGGCAGAATCGCAGGCCAGGAACAGCTGTTCGTCGGACAACTGATATCGGGCGCCCTGCCCGCGCAGCCATCCCAACGCACCGTTGACGTCCTCCAGCATCGTCAGCACGTCGCCGCCCGGCGCCAGCGTGTAGTTGGGCACGACCACGGCGAAGCCGCGCCGCGCCAGACCCGCGGCATAGGCGTTCTGAATCTCCTTGAAGGAATAGAAGAACGCTCCGCCGTGGATGTTGAATATCGTGGGGATATCCACATCGCCGCGCAGATACGCGGACTTCGGCAGAAACACATCAAGCCGGTGCGCGCGGCAACGGTCCGCGTCCTCGCGATAGGAGATGTCCGAGAACCGCACGACATCCTCCGGAAGCGCGCTGCGGAAGTCATATCGCCTCACATCGCTGGCGGCATAGCTGGCGCGATGGCGGCGGATATAGCCGACGAATTCGCGGTAGGCATCGTCGCGCTCGCGCAGGGCCTCCTCCCCGGGCAGATCCTCGTCCAAGTAAGTCCAGGTGCGCGCGAGACGTTCCTGAATATCGGTAAGGCCTCCGTCCGGGGCCTTCTCATACAGATCGGCCAAGGTATAGCCGTATTCCATGGATTCGTTCATCAGTTCAGCTCCGCTTTCATATCCTCGAGCTCGACGCCGCTGGTCTCCGGCAGGAACTTCACGACGAACACGAAGCCCAGGAACGCCATGACGGTGTAGAACCCATAGGTGAGCCCCAATCCCATGCCGTCGCGCATCGGCGGATAGGCGGTGGTGATCAGGAAATTGAACAGCCAGTTGGCGGCCGTGGCGACGGCGACGCCGCGGGCACGGATGCGGTTGGGGAAGATCTCGCTGATGATGACCCAGACCGCAACATTGGTCGTGGCGCAGCACACCAGGAAGAACGCATACGTGCAGACGATGCAGATCCAGGTCCACGCGATCGACAGGCTCAATGTGCCGTTGTCCAGCAGCTGGCCCTGGCTGAAGCCCACCGCCGTCACGCCAAGGAAGACGGTCATGATCAGCGCGCCGTATTTCATCAGATTGCGCCGGCCGACACGGTCGATCAGCACCATGCCCACGACGGTGGCGACGGCCGCCAGCACGGCGCGCACCACGGCGATGCCCAGGGAAGCCTGCTCGCTGAAGCCCAGCATGTTCCACAGGCTGGAATCGTAGAGCATGATGATGTTCTGGCCATTGGCCTGCGCCAGCAGCACGAAGATGATCGCGACCCAGACGACGCCCTTGAGTCCGAAGGTGCGCCCACGCAGCTCCCTGAAGCTCACCTTCTCCTCGCCGCGGAAGGTGTCGCGGATCTTCGCGATGGTGGCGTCCGGATCCTCGTCGCCAATGACATCCACCAATATGGCGCGCGCCTTCTGCTCATTGCCCTTCATCACCAGATATCGAGGCGTCTCCGGCAGGGAGAAGCACAGGAAGAACATGATGACGCCCGGCAGCGCGGTGGTGACCAGCATCCAACGCCACGCGTCGAGACCGAACCAGAGCGGCATCGCGGCACCGCCGGCGATCGAGGTGTAGATGGCGTTCACCACCAGCGAGGCGATGATGCCCAGCGCGATGGCCATCTGCTGGAAACTGGTGAAGAATCCCCTTCGCGCCGCCGGGGATATCTCGGAGATATAGGCCGGGCCGATGGCCGAGGTGAAGCCGACGCCCAGGCCTCCGACGACACGGAAGACGATGAACAGCGGGAAGCTGGTGGTCAGGCCGACAAACAGCGAGGAAACCACGAACAGCACGGCCGCCATCTCCAGCACGCGGATGCGGCCCATTTTGTCTGCCAAGGCACCGGCGAACCACGCGCCCAGCACGCATCCCAGCAGGGCGCTGGACACGGAGAATCCGCTCATCGTGCTGGTCAGGCCGAATCCCGAATCGGCGTCGGCGATGGCCGTCACCGCGCCGTTGATCACCGATGTGTCATAGCCGAATAGGAAACCACCCACAGCGCCGATTGTGCAGACCGCGATAAGCCGTCCTTTGAGCCTGGGGTTCAGGGCCGCCTGCCCTGTCGATTTCGCAACGCTCATAGCTCTTCCTCCTTTGTAAGACCGCCGACAGCCATTGTCGACGGCCCGCTCATTCTATGGGCGCGGGCCATGGCCCCGCATTCCCGAACGGCATCACCGTGTGATGGGAAAGCACGGATATGTGATGAAGGCAATGAGGGCTGCGACCACTCGCCGCATTCATCGGCGATGATGGAGATGCGTCCCGCTGCTGTTTGGAGGAGAGCATATGCGATATGTGGATGACAGCTATCAGGAAATGCTGACGCCTTCCCCGCAATTCCCTGCCTTGGTCATCGCGCACCAAGGATTCGACAGAGCGCGCATACATTGGCATGAGGGACTCGAGGTGCTTTATGTCCGACGCGGCCAGGCAAGCATAGTCCGCAATGGACGAAGATCGATGCGGCAGCGAGGCGATGTGACCATCATCCGTCCGAAAGTTCTGCATAGCATCGAATTACTGGCGTCCGCCGACGGCTCCGAGATTCCGCAGGCGTTGTCCGTCACCCTGGATCCCATGCAATTGCTGGCCATATGCCCCGATATCTTCCGCATGCAGCAGTCGGTGGATTATGGATCCTTGGAAACCGAGGGCATCGCGAGGCTGGCGCAATGCTGCGAGCATATGTTCGCAGCCATCACCAGTGGGAAGGGCAATCGTTTCTTCGAGGCGAACGCATGGTTCTATTCCATGCTGGCACACCTATTCGCCTCGGCGCCATCCTCCCTGAGGAACAGCCCGACCGCCGGGATACCCACCGGAATATCTGCCGACGACGAACGCATGGCATATCGTCTGGAGGCCTATGTCAAAACCCACTATCTCGAACCACTGACGGCGACGCAAGCGGCGGCGGCATTCGGCTATTCGCGCGAACACTTCTCGCGCCTCTTCCGCCATTATTTCAACACTTCGTTCACCGAATATCTCAGCCGCATGCGTGTGCAGGCCGCTTGCGAGCTATTGTCCGACACCGATCGCAATGTCTCGCGGATCGCGCGGGACGCCGGTTTCGCGAACACCCAAGCGCTGCGTCATGCCTTCAGACGGGACCTGGATTGCACGCCGCTGGAATATCGTGCCAACCTAGCCAAGTCGTAGAATGGTCCGCCGGATATGGACGGATAGTTCGCCGGATCATCGGACGGACAAGCCGTCTCACAGCCCCCATACGACGACGGATTTGGAGCGGGAGTCGGGCGTGGTTTCCCTTCCATCCGTCCGCCCTGGCAGGGCCAGGGACTGGGTGCGGATGGCGCGGCGCCACATGCGCGCACTGTTGGAACGGCGCATTTCGACGATGTCGCCGTCGCGCCCAGCAGCGAAGACGCTGTCCTCGGACGCGCTCTGCAAGCGGCGCACCTGCCGCCGCAGCTGGCGGTTCTCCTCCTGCAAGTCGAGGATGCGGGTCACGCCGGAAAGATTGATGCCCTCCCCTTGGCTGAGTCGCTGCGCCTCGGCCAACCGTTCGACATCGCGCAGGGAATATCGCCGCGCGCCGCCTTCGGTGCGCTGTGGGCTGACCAATCCCAAGCGGTCGTATTGCCGCAGGGTCTGGGGATGGATGTCGGCGAGTTCGCCGACCTGCCCGACGGTGAAGACGGGCAGGTCGATGTCGAAGCCGGCTTCGTCGGCCCCGTCGAGGTCGGCGCGGCCGAGGACCAGCGCCGTCGCGCACATCGCATAAAGCTGCCGCATCTGCTGGGCCACCCGTGCCATGTCCGCCTCCCTCGATTGCATCGGGCCGTCATGCTCGCCATGCCGGCCGCTAGTTCAACTACTCAATCACCGTTCCGCGGCGAGATCGCCGGGGAACGAGCCGGATTCCTTGTCGAAATCCTTCGCCGCGCGCTTCAAGCCCAAACCCGGCTTGGCGGGCACACGAATCTCGACGCGACCAACCAGATCGCCCGGTTCGTTGCCGACCTGCACGCCGCGGCCCGCGACTTTCACCTCGGCGCCACACGACGAGCCGGCGGGCACTTTGAACACGACGGGATTGCCGTCGATATCCTTCGTCTCAACCTTCGCGCCGGCCACGGCCTCGCCGACGGTGACCGGCAGCGGCATCACCAGGTCACGCCCGCGCATCTCGAAGCGCGGATCAGCCTCGACGGACACCTGCAGATACAGGTCGCCCGCCTTGCCGCCGTTCTTGCCGGGCTTGCCCTTGCCGGCGAGACGGATTTTCTGCCCGTCGCGCACGCCCGCGGGGATATGGGTTTTGAACTTGGTGCCGCCGGCGCTCAGCGACACGGTCGCGCCCTTGACCGCCTGACGGAAGGTCAGGGCGATCTTCGAGGTGCGGTCCTCGCCGTCCTCGGGGCGCGGCGAGGCCTGCCGATGGTCGGCATAGTCGCTGTAATAGCCTCCGCCGGGCCGGCCGCCGGCCGCGCCACCGAACATCGAGAAGATGTCGTTGATATTCTGCGGTCCGCCCGCGCCGCCGGTTTGGAAGCGGATGCGCGAGCCGCCGGGCCCGCCCATGCCGCCGCCGAACATCGATCCGAAGATATCGGAGAAGCCGGAGGCGTCGAATCCGCCCGGGCCTGCGCCGCCGGCGAAACGTGCGCCGCCCATGCCGAATTGGCGGATGGCGTCGTATTTCTGCCGGTTCTCCTTGTTGCTCAGCACATCGTAGGCCTCGGAGATATCCTTGAATTTCTCCTCGGCTTCCTTGGTTTTGTTGACATCGGGATGATATTTGCGTGCCAGCTTGCGGTACGCTTTCTTGATCTCGTCATCCGATGCGTCCTTGGAGACACCAAGGACCTGATAGAAATCCTTGTTCAGCCACTCATTTTCAGCCATATGCGTGTCTCATTCCTTGATGTAAAAGTCGTCAGCCATCCTAAACGGAAGGAACAGCCCCTCCCCCTGTCATCCTGAGCGAATGGCGCAGCTTCCCTTGTCATCCTGAGCGGAGGGCGAAGCCCGGAGTCGAAGGATCTCCACAGCTTGTCCGCAGAGATCCTTCGACTCCGCTGCGCTCCGCTCAGGATGACAGTAAGGGGCTCGTGACCTCAGCCCGCGTCAGGCCTGCGGGGAGGCGACGACCACACGGGCGGCGCGGATCACGCGTTCGCCGATGCGGTATCCGGCCTCCACCACGGTGTCGACGGTTTCCTTTTCGGCCTCGCTATCCGGCTTGTGCAGGATTGCGTCATGCTTGGTCGGGTCGAAGTCCTCGCCGGCCTCGCCGAACTTCTCGACGCCGAACTTCTCGAAGGCCTTGTCGATCTTCGTGGCGACGGCCTTGAAGGAGTCATCCATCTCGGAGTTGGCGCGGATACGGTCGATATCGTCGAGGGCGGGCAGCAGGGCCGTCAGCACATCGATGATGCCGTGCTGGCGGAAGCGCTCTTGTTCCTTCTGCGCGCGGTTGCGGTAGTTGATGAACTCCGCGCGTTCGCGCTGCAGGGCCTCGAGATAGTCGGCGGCCTCTTTCTTCGCCTTGCCCAGCGGGGTGAGGGTGTCGTCGGTGCTGTCGGCGGCATCCGCAGCCCCCTCCTTGTCATGCTGAGCGGAGGCATCAGCCGGAGTCGAAGCATCTTCCCCGGCGGCTTCGCCGCCGAGATCCTTCGGCTCCGCTTCGCTCTGCTCAGGATGACCGGAAGCGGAAGCAGAGGCTTCGGCTCCAGCCTGGGCCATCCCAGCCGCTTCGTCCGCGTCAGGCAGGTCGTTGAGGTAGTCGTCCTTGTTGAACTCAGCCATGGCGGGTGACCTTACTTGTTGTCCTTGTCGTCATCGTCCACGACCTCGGCGTCCACCACGTCGTCATCGTCGCCATTGGAGGCGGCACCCGACGCATTGGAAGCGCCCGCACCAGCGGCACCGGCAGCGCCGGCCGCATCCGCGGCGCCCTGCTGGGCGTAGAGAGCCTGGCCGATCTTCTGCGCGGAGGTCATCAGCTCGGTCTGGGCGGTCTTGACCTTCTCGATGTCGTCGCCCTTGAGGGCTTCCTTCAGCGCGTTCACCTTCTCGGTGACCTCGGTGGCCACCTCGTCGGAGAGCTTGTCCTTGTTGTCGTTGACAAGCTTCTCGGTCTGATAGGCGAAGGACTCGGCCTGGTTGCGGGTCTCGGCGTCCTCGCGGCGCTTCTTGTCGTCCGCCTCGTGGGCCTCGGCCTCCTTGACCATGCGGTCGATCTCGTCCTTCGGCAGGCCGGAGCCGCCGGTGATGGTCATCGACTGCTCCTTGCCGGTGCCCTTGTCCTTGGCGGAGACGTGCACGATGCCGTTGGCGTCGATGTCGAAGGTGACCTCGATCTGCGGCACGCCACGCGGGGCCGGCGCGATGCCGGTCAGCTCGAAGGTGCCCAGCGGCTTGTTGTCGCGCGCGAACTCACGCTCGCCCTGGTAGACCTGGATCAGCACGGAGGGCTGGTTGTCCTCGGCGGTGGAGAACACCTCGGAGCGCTTGGTCGGGATGGCGGTGTTGCGGTCGATGAGCTTGGTCATGATGCCGCCCTTGGTCTCGATGCCGAGCGACAGCGGGGTGACGTCGATGAGCAGGACATCCTTGCGGTCGCCCTTGATGACGCCGGACTGCACGGCGGCGCCCACGGCCACGACCTCGTCCGGGTTCACGGACTGGTTCGGTTCCTTGCCGCCGGTGAGCTCCTTGACGAGCTCCTTGACAGCGGGCATACGGGTGGAGCCGCCGACCAGCACCACGTGGTCGATCTCGGACACGGAGATGTTGGCGTCGGCCAGCACGTTGTTGAACGGCGTGCGGCAACGGCCCAGCAGATCGGAGGTCATCTCCTCGAACTTCGCGCGGGTCAGTGTCTCGTCGAGATGCACCGGGGTGCCGTCGGGGGTCATGGCCAGATACTGCATCGAGATGGAGGTGCTCATGGAGGAGCTCAGCTCCTTCTTGGCCTGCTCGGCGGCTTCCTTCAGACGCTGCAGAGCGATCTTATCCTTCGCCAGATCGACGCCGTACTTGTTCTTGACCTCGCCGACCAGCCAGTCGATGACCTTCTGATCCCAGTCGTCGCCGCCCAGGTGGTTGTCGCCGTTGGTGGCCTGCACCTGGATGGTGGAGAAGCCGTCGTCGTCCTTGCCGATCTCCAGCAGGGACACGTCGAAGGTGCCGCCGCCGAGGTCGAAGACCAGGATGCGCTCGTCTTCCTTGCCCTTCTCCAGGCCGTAGGCGAGGGCCGCGGCGGTGGGCTCGTTGATGATGCGCAGCACGTTGAGGCCGGCGATCTTGCCGGCGTCCTTCGTGGCCTGGCGCTGGGCGTCGTTGAAGTACGCCGGGCAGGTGATGACCGCGTCGGTGACGGGCTCGCCAAGGTAGGCCTCGGCGTCGCGCTTGAGCTTCATCAGGATCTGCGCGGAGATCTCCTGCGGGGTCCACTTCTTGCCGTCGATGTCGACGGTCCAGTCGGTGCCCATATGACGCTTGACGGAGGAGATGGTGCGGTCGACGTTGGTGACGGCCTGACGCTTGGCCACCTCGCCGACGAGGATCTCGCCGGACTTCGAGAACGCGACCACGGACGGGGTGGTGCGCATGCCCTCGGCGTTGACGATGACGGTGGGCTCGCCGCCTTCCAGCGTCGCGATGCAGGAGTTGGTGGTTCCCAGATCGATGCCAACTGCACGTGCCATGTTATGTGCTCCTTCTTTGTCTATGTTCGGTTACGTTGTCCGCCCGAGTTTCTTCAGTGTCCCTCGGACCTTCCAAAACCTGAGCCTACATCACTCAACTTTGCTTCGTCAACTTTTATTCCCGATTTCGCCACAAAAAGTTGAGTTATTTCGACTCAAGTTCTCTCCGACGCCCTCTTTTGATATTTTTGAAAATTTTGATATTTTTGATTTCACCAGCGGACGCACTCGACAAGGAGGGAATATGCCGCGTATCAATCCCTTCAAACCCACGGCGGGCGGCGAACCGCCGTTGCTCATCGGACGCAGCCGCGTCATCCGCAACTTTGAAAAAGGACTCGACAACGGCGTGGGCGCCCCAGGGCGCATCATGATCATCACCGGCGCACGCGGCACGGGGAAAACCGTCATGCTCACCGTGCTCGGAGACAAGGCCCGGGCGCGCAAATGGGGCGTCATCGAGGAAACCGCCTCAGCCGGGCTGTGCGAACGGCTTGTGAGCGAATTGCGCGCACCGCAACGAATGCTGGACCGATTCACACTCAAACCCGAGCTGAACATCGCAGGCACCGGCGTGAGCCTCGGCGAAGCCGAGCTCTCCCCCAAGCGCATGCCGGAGACCCTGCGTAATGCTATGGCCGATCGACTCACCGCGCTGGCGAAGCACGATGCCGGTCTGCTCATCTCCATCGACGAAACCCAGGCCGCTGACCGTTCCGATCTCATCGCCATCGCCACCGCCGTGCAGCACCAGATCCGCGAGCGCCGCAACCTCGCCATTGTGTTCGCAGGACTCCCCCAGATGCTGTCCGACCTGTTCGACGATGAGGTCATCACCTTCCTGCGCCGCGCCCAGACCAACACGCTGGGGGACGTGCCCATCGCCGATGTGCGCAACGCTTTCGCCAAGACTTTCCGGGATTCCGGCATGGCCATCAGCGAAACGCAACTTGGACGCGCGGCCGAGGCGACCTATGGCTACCCCTACATGATCCAGCTGGTCGGCTATTACATCTGGGATGCCGCCGACATGCGCGATTCCTCGACCATCAGCGACGCGGATGTCGAGGACGGCCTCGCCGAAGCGCGCCACGATCTGGAGAACGCGGTCTGCGCACCGGAACTGCACTCGTTGTCGCGCAACGACAAGGCGTATCTCAAAGCCATGGCGCAATCGGACGGTCCGGTCGCCACTGCCGAAGTCGCGCAACGCATGGAACAGGAGGAGTCATACGCGGCCGTATACCGCAAGCGCCTGCTGGACGCCTACATCATCCGCCAAACGAAACGCGGCGAGGTCGATTTCGCCGTGCCGTTCCTACGCGAATACCTGCGCTCGCACTGACGTCATCCTCCCCGCCATCCGAACAGATAGGCGCCGGGAACGGGAGGGATGACGACAAGTGGATAAGATATGCGTGGCATAAACGTCAAAACACCCAAACAGTGCCATAAGTGTCATATGGAAAAACGAGAAGGAGCCACCATGACGCAACCATTCACCCCGCCCGAAGTCACGATCGACACGACCGCCGACGACGATGTGCTGCTGGTCATCCACGCCGGCGCCGGCAGCCGCGGCAAGCGCAGCACGCCGGAACGCATCGCGCAGGTCGAGGCCGACCTCAACCGCGCCCTCGACGCCGGCTACGCGCTGCTCAAGGCCGGCGCCCCCGCCGCCGACGCGGTGTGCGCGGCCATCCATGTGATGGAGGACGCCCCCGAATTCAACGCCGGCCGCGGAGCCGCCCTGACCAGCGCAGGCACCGCCTCGACCGACTCCTGCCTGATGACCGGCGACGGCGAAGTCGGCGCCGCCGCGGGCCTGACCACCGTGAAGAACCCGATCGACGCGGCGCGCGCCATCAAGGAGCGCACCAAGCACGTCCTCTTCGCCGATCCCGACGGCTCGTTGCTCGAGGACTGGGGTCTGGAGACCGTCGACAATTCGTATTTCGTCACCCCCGATCGGCAGCGGTCGCTGGCCGACGCGCAGGCCAACGGCGACGAGTGGGAGAAGCACGGCACCATCGGCGCCGTCGCCCGCGACGCACAGGGCCATATCGCGGCCGGCACCTCCACCGGCGGCATCACCAACCAGATGGTCGGACGCGTCGGAGACTCCCCGCTGCCCGGCTGCGGCACCTACGCGAACGACGAGACAGTGGCCGTCTCCTGCACCGGCATCGGCGAGGCCTTCATCCGCGAGGTCGCCGCCCACGAGGTCTCCGAACTCGTGCGCCTTGGTGGCCGCACGACCGAGCGGGCCGCCACGGAGGCGTTGGACGGCGTCGCCCGCCATCGCGGCGACGGCGGCATGATCGTCGTGCCGGCGCACGGCCACGGCGTCATCGCCTACAACAGCGAGATGATGAACTACGGCTATATCTCGGACTCGGGCCGCCACGCGCAGGGCTGAGCCGCGACCCCGCATACGCATACATACGCAGACATATGAAAAGGCCTGCGGTCTCACCGGATCGGATTCCGGAGGAACCGCAGGCCTTCCTTATGAAGCCGCGTCAGCGCATCACTTCGTGATGGTGTAATACGTGGGCATATTCGTGTAGTCGAAATCGACGTTCTTCACGTTCTTCGCCGAAACCGCCGCGACGTTGCTGCACCACAGCGGAATCGACGGCATGTCCTTGAACAGCTGCTCCTGGGCCTTCTGGAAGCCGGCGGTGCGCTTGGCCTCGTCGGTCTGGGAGAGGGCGTCGGCCAGCAGCGCGTCGAATTCGGAGCTCTTGTAGTCGCCGTCGTTCGAACCGTGGCCATCGGCCGCGCTCGAGGCATACAACGGCGTCAGATAGTCCTCGGCCGAGGGATAGTCGAGCATCCAGCCGTTGCGGAAGGAAGTCTCGATGGTGCGGTCGGTGATGCGGTCGCGCACATCGGCGAAGGTCGGATACGGATCGCCCGCCGCATCGATGCCCAACGTGTTCTTGATCTGGTTGCACACCGCGTCGACCCACTCCTTGTGGCTGCCGTCGGCGTTGTAGGCGATCTTGAAGGAACCGGACCACGGCGAGATCTTATCCGCCTTCGCCCACAGCTCCTTGGCCTTCGCCGCATTGTGCTCGAGCACCTCCGAGCCGGGCAGGCCCTTGGCGTATTCGGAGACGACCGGCGAAGTGAAGTCGGTGGAGGGCGTCACGGTGCCGGAGTAGACCTTGTCGGCGATCTGCTTGCGGTTGATGGCCATGGAGATGGCCTGGCGGCGCAGACGGCCTTCGTCGTCATTGCCGAAGTGCGCGAGGCGCTCGGGGATGATGACGTTCTGATAGGTCGAGCCGGTCTTGGTGTAGGCCGTCACGCTCGGCTCGTTGCGGAAGGTCTTGCGCACGGAGGCAGGCACCTCGTCGAGCAGATCGAGGTTTCCGGAGACGACGTCACGGTAGGCGGAGTCATCCTGCGTGTAGACGCGGTATTCGATGCCGCCGTTGCGCACCTTGCGCGAACCCTTGTAGTCGGGGTTCTTCACCACGGTGATGGACTGGTTGTGCTTCCATTCCTTGAACTTATAGGGGCCGTTGCCGACGGGCGCCTGCCCGAAGGCCTTCATGTCCTTGAATGCCGCGGAGGGCAGGGGGAAGAACGACTGGTGCGCGACCTGCACGGGGAACACGGAGTCGGGCTGGTTGAGGGTGACCACGAAGGTGTGGTCGTCCTTGACCTCCAGACCGCTCAGCTGCGCGTCGTCGGCGACATTCGGGTCCTGCAGCTCGTCATAGCCCTTGATGACGGACATGCGGCTGCCCTGCTTCTGCGCGTGCTTCACGTTCGCCGCGTAGCTCCACGCCTTGGTGAAGGATTCGGCCGTGACAGGCTCGCCGTTGGTGAACTTCCAGCCGTCCTTGAGCTTGACGGTGAACTGGGTGGCGTCGGCGTTCGGCGTGATGGATTCGGCAACCTCGTAGTGCTGCTTGCCGTCCGCGTCGTAGCTCACAAGACCTTCGAAAATGAAGCGGATCACACGCCCGCCGCCCATTTCGTTGGTGTCGGCCGGCACGAGGCCGCTTTGCGGCTCGTTGTTGTTCACGGTGATGATCTGATCGGCCGGGTCGGTCTGCTGCGCGCTGTCATTATTGCTGCCGCCGCACGCCGCCAGCGACATGGCCATCGCTCCGGCCAGGCAGGCCGCAAGCGCCTTGCCCGCCATGGAACGTCCCATATGCATGGCTTTCTCCTCTGCTCATGTGATGACGCGGGGTCTCGGACTCGCCGAAACCGCCTTGACGCGCCCCACACCCCGCAGATATACGAAGGGCAGAATATCCGCCCCATGTCACATTCCGCCGCGCAATCTCACTCTGCAAACGTTTCGCCGGGCCGGCGCTCAGCAATTCCAGTGGACGATGACGTTGTCGCCCTTGTATCGGCCGAGGACGGAGTAGTGGGCGGTGTCGAGGCGCAGCAGACGCGCGAAATGCGGGTCGAGGCCCAGCCATTGCGAGGTCAGGATGCGCAGCACATGCGCATGGGCGACGAGCAGCACGTTCTGCCCGGCATCGAGCAGCGGGCGCACCTCCCCGATCGCGCGGCGCGTGCGGGCGGCGACATCCTCGACGCTTTCGCCGGGACCGGCGTGCACATCCACCTGATCGCCGGAGGGCAGCGTCTCGACCCAGTCGCCCTCCAACGAGGGCGTCAGCGCGGCCGGCCCGTCGCGCCACACATCCCATGCGAAGCCGCTGGCCTCGCTCACCTGCCGGCGCGTGCGCCCCTCGGCGCGGCCATAGTCCCACTCGGCGATCTCATCGAGCGTGCCATGCGCGCCATATCCGGCGAGCGCGGCGGTCTGCTGGGCGCGCTTCAACGGACTGACGAAGATATGCGCGGGATCGAAGCCGTCCGGGAACGCGGCGCGCAGGCGTTCACCCGCGGCCTTCGCCTGCCGCTCGCCCTCCTCGGTCAGCGGAATGTTCGTGCGCCCGGTGTGCTGCCCGGACTCGCTCCATGCGGTCTGGCCGTGGCGCAGCAGCACCAGGCGGCCGGCGGCCTCTTCGCCGCCCGTCATCGTATGTTCCATAGTGCATACTGTAGTACCACTACACTGGGTGGCATGACCGACAGCGACACTCACGGATACGACGGGGCATCGTCGGCGGACCGAACCGTCGCGATGTTCCGCCGCATCGACGGAAAGGTGGACGCCATGCGCGAACGGCGGCTCAACGACCCGGATTCGCTCGGGGACAAAATACTCAAGGCGGCATTGCCCGCGCTGACCGGACTGGTCGTCGGCAAGATCTTCTCCGGCGCATGGAACCGCGGCGCGGCCCGGCGCAACATCCGGCTTGGCCGCGAAGCCGACGCCGACCAGGGCCTGTTCATGTCCCTGGCCTTCGCCGCCGCCTCGGCCGCCATCGGCGCCGTCGCATCCAAGCTCTCCGACCGCGGCTCGCAGGCCTGGGTCAGCCGCCGTCACCGCCGCCGCTCAGGCACACGCTGATTTCCGCACGGATCACGTGAGCGGCGACCTCGGATCAGGGGCACGCCTCGAATGGCCGCGCCCCGCCGCTCACGCCTCCGGCACCAGCGGCAGCAGATCGCCGTATCCCTCGGCGGCCATGGCCGAACGCGGTACGAAGCGCAGCGCGGCGGAGTTCATGCAATAGCGCAGACCGCCGCGGTCGGCCGGGCCATCCTCGAAGACGTGTCCCAGATGGATCTTCGTGTCGGCTGTGCGCACCTCGATGCGGGGGCGGCCGGGGATGCGGTCGTCCTCGTGCTCGGTGAGCAGCCCCGGCTTGATCGGGCGTGAGAACGCGGGCCAGCCGCAGCCGGAGTCGTATTTGTCGGTGGACAGGAACAGCGGCTCGCCCGAGACGATGTCCACGTAGATGCCGGGTTCGAACTCGTGGTCGTATTCGTTGACGAACGGACGCTCGGTGGCGGCCTGCTGGGTGACGGCGAACTGTTCCAGCGTGAGGTCCCAGATCCGCTCGACATACCGCTGGCGATCGCGCACGCCCGCGATGGCCGCGAGCGGAATATGGCAATATCCGCCGGGGTTATGGATCAGATAGTCCTGATGGTTGTCCTCGGCGGGATAGAAATTGCGCAGCGGCTCGACGAGCACGGCCGGCCGGCGCGGCTCGCGGTCGACGAGCTGTTCGAGGGCGGCGATATAGACGTCGCGCTGGGCTTCGTCGAGGAAGAACATGCCGGTGCGGTATTGCCGCCCCTCGTCATTGCCCTGCCGGTCCACGGAGAACGGGTCGATCACCTCGAGGAACAGCAGCGCCAGCGTGCGCAGCGTCACCTTCTCCGGGTCGAAGACGACGCGCACGGTTTCGGCCGCGTCGGTCACCCCGGAACAGACCTGTTCGTAGGTCGGGGACGGGGTTCTGGACTGCGCGTATCCGACCGTCGTGTCGGTCACGCCGTCGACGTTCTGGAAATACCGTTCCAAGCCCCAGAAGCATCCGCCGGCGAAATATGCGGTGACGGCCGCGTCGTCGACGGAGGTTTCGGAATCCATATGCTGCGTTTCGCTCATGCCTCCAGTATGCCGCACCGGCGGCACGCCACGGACGTGCGGCGCACCGTGCGACTCACCGCACGCCCTCACCGCACAAGGAAGACCATGGCGAGGATCATCGCGAAACCGGCCAGATCGGTGGGCGCGAACACCGCGCCGGTGAGGATGACGGCGGAGATCGTGGCGGTGACGGGCTCGGAGGTGCCGAGCATCGTGGCGCGCATCGCGCCGATCCGGACCACGCCGGTCATGTAGAGCCAGTAGGCGCCGAAGGTGCCGAGCACCACGGTGAACACCATGAACGCGATGCCGGTCGCGTCCAGCTGCGGCGCGGTGGCCCATGGCCGCACGAAGGGGCACAGCAGCAGGCCGGAGATCAGGAACATCCAGCCGTTGACCGGGAAATTGCCCCAGCGGTTCATGGCCTTGACCGGCAGGAAGGACATGGTGGCGGTGGCGATCGCGTTGATGATGCCCCAGGCCAGACCGATCAACGGCAGCTTGAGCGTGGTCAGGTCGCCGCCGGTGGCCAGCAGCACCACGCCGCCGAAGGCCAGCGCCACGCCGACCGATTCGCGCGGGCCGGGCAGCCGCCGCCCCTTGAGGCACACCCAGAACAGCACGAAGAGCAGATTGAGGCTTTGCAGCACGGTGGCGGTGCCGGGATTGGTGAAATGGATCGACTTGAGATAGGCGACCTGCGTGGCCATCACGCAGACGACCGCGCCGATCAGATACACCGGGTAGGCGCGTCGGTCCTTCAGCGCGCCGACGAACATCCGCGGTTTCGTCGCGGCGGCGAGCGCCAGGAACAGCAGCCCGGCGAAGACCTCGCGCACGCAAGCGATCCACAACGGATCGACCCCGTAATTATTCATCAGCAGCTTCGATATCGTGGCGTTGATGCCCCACAGTGTGCCGCCGGCGAGCGTGATGGCCACGCCGACGGCAAGCGAACCGGGGGTGCGTTCGAACGTCGCCTTTTTCACCGCCATCATCCAGCCTTCCGTGCTTCGCCCGCGTTCCAGCCGCAGGCGATTCTACCGCAGCCCGTCCCGTTGGAGTACGTTTCTTCGCAGTCCCACGAAGGGTATGCGTAAAAACGTACGTTTGGCGCGGCTATCTGTACGTTTCTGCGCAGCCATTCCGTCGGCCTGCGAAAAAACGTACTCTCAGCAACTCCATCCGTACGATTCTGTGCAGCCCACCCGTCAGAGTGCGTAGAAACGTACGCGGATATGCAGAGAAATACGTGCAGAAGGAACGGACGGCGCGGCATGTCACGGCAGTTCAGCCCGAATATGCAAAAGCCGCGCCGCTGCGCAGGGCAGAGGCACGGCCTCAATCGCATGCCGGTCGAGTATCCGGCGTGACGTCGATCAGATGGACGGCACCGTCAGGGTGGGCGATGCGGACGGAGCGGCACCCGGAGCGGAAGCGGCGGCCTCGGCGGCGGCAACCATCTCGGCGGCAGCCGGAGCGGCGCCGGCGTTCGCCTTCTTGAGCTCGTCGCGGATCTCCTGCAGCGTGGCGAGAGTCTGCTCCTCGACGCTCGGACCGGCGGCCTCGGCCTGCGCGGCCTCCTCCTCGGCGACCAGCGCGCTCGACATATCGCGCAGCTTGTTGATCGGCAGGATGATGCAGAAGTAGACGGCCACGCCGATCAACAGGAAGTTGATGATCTCGTTGAGGATCGCGCCGAAGGACACGGTGGCGCCGTTGAAGGTGATGTTGAGCAGGTCGGACATATCCGGCTTGCCGCCGATCATGGCGATCAACGGGTTGATGAGGAATTTGACGATCGCGTTGACGACCGCGGTGACGGCGGAGCCCATGACGACGCCGACCGCCATGTCGATCATCGAACCGCGCGAGATGAATTTCTTGAAACCGCCGAGCGGCCCCTTGTCGGTGAGCGCCGCCAGCTTCTTCGCTGCCGTACCGGCCCCGTCGAGCGCCCCTCGGGCGATGTTCTTGTGGTCAGCCATAAGACTTCTCCTTAGCCCCGCCGCACGGCGCGGCGGCGTATCCTTCAATATTGCCCCTCGCGGGTAAAGTCGGCAAAAACATATCGCCGTTCCTATGCCCGAAAAGAGTACAAAACCATGACCGATTCCAGCGAGCGCAAGGATTCCGAGACCACTGCGGCGCCGCGCCCCCATCCCAATATTCCTCTGATCATCGGCGTCATCGCCGTGGCCATTATCTGCGCGCTAGCGATCGGCTTCGCCGTCAGCTGGGGACTGGCCGTGCTGTTCCTGCTCGTGCTCATTCCCGGCGGCGTCTCGCTGATCATCATCGCGCGTCACCCGGAGCGCACCGGCAACCAACAGATGTTCGGCGTCTCCGATCCCAAGACGTTGCTCGAACCGTTCACCGGCAGGCGCGGTGGCGCGAACTAAAAACGGCGGGTGGCGTTCCGCTGGGCCTTTAACCAGCTGGACGCCACCCGCCTATGTTTGTCTTTGCTGAGTAGCGATCCTTCGCTGCGCTCAGGATGACATAAAAAGGCATTCAGGATGACACGAAGAACGCTCAGTCCACGAACACGTATTCGCTGAGCCTGCGCATCGCCTCCTCGATGCGCGAGCGCGGCGACGCCAGATTCACACGGATCGAATCGGGCCACTGGAACATGGTGCCGTCCTGCCAGGCCACGCCCACATCCCAGCCGCGTTTCTCAAGCTCGGCCAGCGTCACGCCGTGCTTCCGGCACCATTCGGCGCAATCGAGGAACAGCATGTAGGTGCCCTCGGGCTTGGCCACGCGGACGCCCTCGAAATGGCTGGTGATGTAGTCATAGGCGTAATCGACGTTGCCGGTCAGCGTCTCCAGCAGCTCGCCGAGCCATTCCTGGCCCTCGGGCCGGTAGGCGCCCATCAGCGCGTGCATCGACAGCACGTTCATGTCGTTGTAATGCGCCTTCGAGCCCTTGGCGACGATGCGGTCGCGCAGATACTTGTTGTAGATGATGTGGTAGCTGCCGACGAGGCCGGCGAGGTTGAAGGTCTTGCTCGGCGCATAGAACGCGGCCGTGCGGTTGCGCGCGTCCTCGCTCACCGACTGCGTGGGGATGTGCTTGTGGCCGGAGAGGATGATGTCGGACCAGATCTCGTCGGAGATGACCAGGAAGTCGTTGGCGCGGTAGATCTCCATCGCCTGCTCGATCTCCCAGCGCTCCCACACGCGCCCGCAGGGGTTGTGGGGGCTGCAGAACACGGCGACGTGGATGTTGTGCTCCTTGATTCGCCGGTCCATATCCTCGAAATCCATGCGCCACACGCCCTGCTCGTCGCGCTTGAGCGGGCTGTGCACGATGTGGTAGCCGTTGTTTTCGATCGAATTCGTGAAGCCGATGTAGGTCGGGCTGTGCAGCAGCACCGCGTCGCCGGGCGCGGCGAAGGCGGTGAGCGCGGCGATCACGCCGCCGAGCACGCCGTTCTCGTATCCGATATGCTCGCGGCTCAGGCCGGTGACGCCATTGCGCTGCTCATGCCAGCGGATGATCGCATCGTAATACTCGTCGGGCGCTTCGAAATAGCCGTAGGCCGGGTGCTTCGCGCGTTCGATGATCGCCTCGGACACGGTCGGCACGGTCGGGAAATTCATATCGGCGATCCACATCGGGATCACGTCGAAGCCCTCGCGCGGCCCGGCGGGCGCGGTGGCGAGGACGCCGGGGCCGTCCACGGCGATGGCGTCCCGTCCATGCCGGTCCATGATGGAGGTGAAATCGTAGGTCATCGTCGCGTTCTTCCTTTCCGCACCTATGTTTTTCGTATATCGCCGATGAGACCGTTCCTTTATACCCGGCCGACGCATGGCGACGCGCCGTTATCCGTCGGGGATGGTGGAATGGCGGCATATACCGATCCGCGAGGGAGCAGAGGAGCATGATGACGCAAGCCACGGCACGCACGGCGCCGCCGAATTACAACCGCACGATGATCGCCTGTTTCAACGGATACATCACACAGGCGGTGATCAATAATTTCATGCCGCTGCTTTTCGTCACCTTCGCGGCGACGCTGGGCATCGATATGGCGCGGCTGAGCGCGCTGGTCACCGTGAATTTCGCCACCCAGCTGGTGGTGGATGTGCTGGCCGGGCGATATGTGGACCGGATCGGATACAAGCGCTGCATCATCGCCGCGCATGTGGCGGCCGCGGCCGGCCTGCTCACGCTCGGCCTGCTGCCGGGGCGCGTGGCGGATCCGTATTGGGCGATCCTCGCGGCCATCATGCTCTATGCGGTCGGCGGCGGTCTGATCGAGGTGATGATCTCACCGATCGTCGAGGCGTGCCCGAGCGAGCACAAGGCGAAGGCGATGAGCCTGTTGCATTCGTTCTACTGCTGGGGTCAGCTCGGAACCGTCATCATCTCGACGCTGTTCATGTGGGTGTTCGGGGTCGGTTCTTGGCCGGTGCTGGCCTGCCTGTGGGCGCTGGTGCCGCTGGCCGGCATCGCGATGTTCGCGGGCGCGCCGATGCCCCGCATCGTGCCGGATGGCGTGGCGACGATGCGCTTCAAGGATCTGGCACGCAAGCCGATGTTCTATGTGTTCTTCCTGATGATGCTGTGCGCGGGCGCTTCGGAGCAGGGCATGAGCCAGTGGGCAAGCGCCTTCGCCGAATCGGGCCTGGGCGTGACCAAGGTGGTGGGCGATCTGGCCGGTCCGGCGGCTTTCGCGCTGATGATGGGCCTGTCGCGCACGATCTATGGCACGCTGGGGCACCGGCTCAATCTGACGGCGTTCATCGCCGGTAGCTCGGTGCTGTGCGTGGCGATGTATCTGGTGGCGGCTCTGAGCGCCTCGCCGGTGCTGGCGCTGGCGGCCTGCGCGCTGACGGGCTTCTCTGTGGGCATCATGTGGCCGGGCACGTTCTCCCTGGCCGCGGAGGCGATGCCGGGCGGCGGCACGTTGATGTTCGCGCTCTTCGCCGTGGCCGGCGATCTGGGTTGCGCCGGCGGGCCTGCGCTGGTTGGCTTGGTGGCCTCCGCCAATGGCGACAATCTCAAGGATGGCCTGCTGTTCGGCACGCTTTTCGCGGCCGTGCTGCTGGTCTGCGTGTTCATCGCACGCCAGGTGCGTCACAAACGCGGGTGAACCACCAACAGTTGGCGGATTGAAGCAACAGTTGGCGGGTTGAGCGGCGTATGCATCTCGAAATTCCTGTGATTTCGTGGCGTATACGTCACAGCATCCGCCAACTGTTGGCCCAATCCGCCAACTGTTGCCTCCACTTAGGCACGGGATAAGGTCATCCCCGTTTCCCCTGCCATCTGAGGGCGTGTTCCTGCCAGCCTGAGAGTGTTCCTGTCATCCTGAGCGAGCGAAGCGAGTCGAAGGATCTCGATGGACAGCAGGCTGAGATCCTTCGACTCCGGGCTATGGCCCTCCGCTCAGGATGACAAAACCGCACCCGCTCGGGATGACAATGGCGGATTACAATGTGCCGACGGAAGGGTCGGCGTAGAAAGCGAGAATCTGCTCGAGATAGGGGCCGTAGACCGCGTTGGGCATGGAGAAAACCTCATGCTGGGACTCGTCGATGCGCACGAGGCGCGCGTCGCATCCGCCGTCCTGCACGCGGCGGATGAACTCATTCTGCGGGCGGTTGCGCACCCACACGTCATGGCCGGCCTGGAACAGCAGAATCGGGGTCTCGACCTCGGCGCAGGCCTTGCGGTCAAGCACGGCACGATTGAGCCGCATCGCCTGACGCACCCAGTCGAAGGTGGCGCAATAGGTCTGGTAGCCGGTCTCGCCGCAGCGCAACTGGTGATACCACCGTTCGCGCGCCTCACTGGACAGCTCGTATTGGCTCAGATCCAGTTCGCCGGTGAACGGCTTCTGCCCGAAGACGCGGCGGCGCCCCAGGCCAAGCGCGCACATGAGGTTCACCAGCACGCGTGTCAGCCACATCGGCATGCCGGTGCGCGGCGCGATCATCGGCGCGGAAAGCACGGCCTTGTCGAATAGCGTCGGATATCGCTCGAGCACAGCCGCGCCGATGCCGCCACCCATCGAGTGGCAGAACAGATTGAGCGGCTGGTCGCCGGCATAGTTCTGGCCCACGGTCTGCGCGAACGTCGCGAGGTCAATCGCGTAGCGCCGCCAATCATCGATCCACACGAGGCTCGAATCATCGACGTCGCGCGCGGAATGGCCATGCCCGCGGTGTTCGAGCACGCACACCGAATATCCGGCCATGAGGAAATAGAACACGAGTTCGTTGTATTTCTCCGCGAATTCGGTGAAGCCGTGGCTGATGACGATGGCCCCGTGGAAGCCGCCGGTGGTGCCCTCCTCCCGATGTTCGTCGAAGCGGGTGGCGTCGTAGCACAGGTAATGCAACCGACCGGGGTTCGGCAGCGCAGGCACCCCATCGATGGAGGCCGCTTCCATCCACCCCTCCTCGCGACAGGCGGCGAGCGCCGGGAGGACGCGGGCATTCATTTCCTCGGCGTATCGGGATTCGTCAAGAAGGTTCATAAGGGACACACTACATCCAACAAAGATCGCTTATTGGGCGTGGCGGAATCAAGCCATGCCCAATAAGCGATCCCTGGGGGATGCGGCGCGTTCAGATCCGATTATCAGGCAATCGCCGAATGGCGGAGCCTATGGTCGGCCGCAGAGCAATCCGATGCCGCCATGCCGGGAACGGACCTCATGACCGTCTCTCCCTGACGACATGTCACAGGTTCTCTTGCAAAAAATCGCGCTGCAGCAGCAACAGGTTCTCGGCCACCCGCTCGTCGTTGGTCATATGCGTGATGCCGACCAGCGGCAGGAAGGTGTGCGGACGGCCCGCGGCCATCAGCGCCTGCGACAGGCGCAGGGAGTGGGCGATGGTCACGTTGTCGTCGGCGAAACCGTGGATGATCATCAGCGGGCGGCGCAGCTTGGGCGCGTCGGCGACGATCGAGTCGTGCTCGTAGACGGCCGGATCGAGGCCGAGATACCGCTCGGTGTAATGCGTGTCATAAAGCGTCCAGTCGGTCGGCGGCGCGCCGGCGCAGGCGGCCTTGAACACATCGGGCGCGTCGAGCACGGCGAGCGCGGAGAGGAAGCCGCCATAGGACCAGCCAATCATCGACACACGGTCGAGGTCGGGCAGCGGCGCGCGCCGATCCTCCCCCGGCACAGGGTCCGCCGGGTCGGGGAAGGCCCCTGCGACCGGTCCATGCTCCGGACGGCCCGCGAACAGCCGCCACCAGTCGGCGCCGCCATCGCGCCCGGCCAGTGCGCGCACGCCTTCGACCGCCTCGATCTGATCGGCGAGGGTGACGTCCTTCATGTTCTCGAAGATCTCGCGGTCCCATGCCGGCCCGCGGCCGGTGGTGCCGCGGCCGTCGGCCGTCACGACGATGAAGCCCTGGTCGGCCCACCACTGCGAGTCCCAGTGCCGCGCCGCGTTGAAGACGACCTCCTGATGCCCGGGGCCGCCATAGGGCTTCATCAGCACGGGCAGCTTGTCGGCGTGCACATATGGGCTGGAAGCGCTCGGCACAGTGATGGCGGCGAGCAACCCATGCTCGCCGGGCAGCGTCACGAAACGCGTCGTCAGCGCGAAGCCGGGGGTCGCGGAATGGTCGGCGATCACGCCATGCCACTGCTTGCTGGGGTCACCGTATTCGTCCACGGCGAAGGTCACGTCGTGGATCATCACGCCGTTCGGATTGGTCATCGAATGACCGCTCATCACCACGCCCTTGCCGGCGCGCGAGGCGGTCCACACGCCCACCTTGTAGGTGACGGGCATCATGCCGCCGTCATAGTCGAAGCGCACCACGGCGAAGCAACGCGCGTCATAGAGCCGGCCCATCGAACGCCACGCGGGATGCACGCCGATTTCATCGCGCGCCGGGTCGCGCTGGATCACGCACATCACGTCCGTGTCGCTCACATCGAGCACCTGCCGCACATTCCATCCCGCCGGAGTGAACGGCTTGCCGTCGACGGTCAGACGGTTGGTGTCGGCCTCCATGTCGTTGAGCGCGCACACCAGGCGCCCGCCGGGGGCGAAGGCCGGGGTTCCGTCGATGATGTCGATCCACTGGTCGTTGGCATGCTCCTCGAGCACGCGGGTGGAGCCGTCGACCGGGTTGACGACGAGCACTTGGTCGCGGGTCTGGCGGCGGTTCTGCACCAGCAGCAGCGGGTCGTGCCCGTTGGCCCAGGAGACGCGGGCCACATATTCATAGGCCTCGCGGTCCCATTCGATCGCCCGTTCGCGGGCCTCGCCAGCGGCGTCGAGATCAAGCAAGCCCAGCGTCACCTTCGCGTTGTTGGTCAGGGCGCGGGCATACCGGCGCGCGCCGATCGACGCGGTGGCATGCGGATCGTCGGGCGCATAGGGATAGGAGAAGGGCTGCGAGGGGTCGGCGATGGTCCACAACGGCTCGTCGCAGGAGTCGAAGCGTTCGACGATGGCGTGGCGCGAATCCGGCGCCCACCAGAAGCCGTCGTATCGGTCCATCTCCTCGCCGGCCACGAACTCTGCCAGACCGATGCGCTGCGTGCGTTCGTCGCCCACGCCGGCGACCTCGCGCACCGCGCCGTCCGCGGCGTCGGCCGCGATCAGCCGGGTGCCGGTGGTGTAGAGCACGCGCTGCCCATCGGGGCTGACGCGCGGGTTGAGCACGGGGGCGCAGTCGCCGGTCAGGCGGCCCGCGGCGATTTCACGCACCGTATGCTCCGGCTCGCCGGTTCCCTCCCCCAGCTCGACCATGAACAGACGCCCACCCAAGGTGAAGACGATCCGACGACCGTCGGCGCTGACGGAATACGACACGATGCCGGCGCCGCCCTCTCGGGCGCGTTCGCGGCGGGCCCGCTCCTCGGCGGGCACATCCTCCTCGCCGCCGCCGAGCAGCGCGGCGGGGTCGGCGAGCAGGGTCTCATGGTGCGCGCCATCGGCCGAGAACCAGCTCAGCCACAGCGCGTTGGCCAGTTCCTCCGGCCCTTCGGAACGCAGGAACAGCGCGCGTGTTCCGTCCCCGAGGGCACGCGCCGAGCGCGGTGCGCCGCAGGTGAATCGCAGGGTGCGCGCCTTGGCGCGCGGATATTCGTCGATGGCCGAGACGGCCGATTGGGAGGCTTCCTTCATATCGCCATATGCTACGCGAGCCCCGCGCCACGCCGCGAACGGACCGTCACTCCTGGATGCGCATATGGAATCGTGCGGCCAGGGCCGGGACATCGGGGACGCCGTATTGCGCGACGAGGTCGAGCCAACAGCGCTTGTTGTCCTCGCCGAAGCGCGCCGCCTTGGCCGTGTAGGCGTCGACGGTGAGGAACTTCGGCGGAATCGACTTGCTGTTGTATTTGTCGGCGACCATCACCGTTTCCTGCTCAAGGTTCATCGGCACATAATCATCGGGCGGCAAAGGCAGATCCTGCCGTTCCACGGCCTCGCGCGTGAGTCCGACGCCGGTGTGGTTGCGCGCGAATTGCGCGATCGACTCGTCCACGCCTTGTTCGAGCAGCCACTCGTAGCCGAGGATGCCGTGCTTGATGTAGTTCGGGCCGTCGAATTTCAATGGCTTGCCGTCGGTGCCGTCATGCTTGAGCACGCGGTAGGTGCCGATGTCGTGCAGCAGCCCTCCGATCGTGACCATATGCTCGTCGACCAGACGCGGCGGAATCGTGCCGCCGGTCACGCCTTCGGTGGGCGGCACGACGGGTTGGGCGATCGACGGCGCAGCGGCTTCCCGTGAAACCGCGTCCCCACGCTCCGGCGCGTCGGCGGGCAATGTGCAGCGGCGCATGAACAAGGCGTTGCGACGGCGCGCCAGCTGCCGCGAGATCGTCGCCACGACCACGCAGTGCCCGTGGATGAGGTCATAGGCCGCCTGCGAGGGCGCGGCGCGATGATGCAGTTCGTCGATCTGGTCAAGGGTCGGAATGAAACCGGTCATACCGCCCATTCTAGGTGTGCCACGCCGTCCCAGCGTTACCAGCACGCCATCAACCGGCGCCGGAGTAACGCTGGGATACCCCTCAGCGTTACCAATACGCCAATTACAGGAATCTACGTAACGCTGAGGCGCGTCAGCGTTACCTCCGCGCCAGCTTGCGGTCCGCAAGTAACGTTGAGGGCACCCTCAGCGTTACTCGCATGCCATCAACCGGCATCTAGGCAACGCTCGGCAACGCCGAGCGCGCCTCAGATCCCGCGCACCGACCATTCCCCGGTGCGGTTCGAGGCGACGATCATATGGTCGTTCTCCAGCTCGCGCCACCCGTCGGCCTCCGACTGGTCGAATCCGGAGGAGGCGACGACCACACCCGCGGGCGCGCCGAAATCATCCTTGAGCCCGCGATATCGCACCACGCGATAATCGTGCGCATGCTCCGCCTGGCCGTATTCCTCGTAGACCTCGACGATGCGCGACGACACCTGCTCCCGCCCGGCCGCACGCAAGGCGATGAACTGGTCCGTGGACTGGATCATGCAGTTGTAGCTCGAGCGCGGATAGGCCTGCCGCAGCTCGCGCACGGCCTGCGCCACGGCCTCGGACAGCTCATATCCGAAGCCGATGTATTCGAGGATCACGGCGAAGAATATCGCGGAATCCGAGCGCCCGCCGGTGGCGAGGAAGGTGCTGTGCTTGACCGGATACTGCTTGTTGGTCACGATGTTGCGGCCATGCGAATCGGAGATATCGCCGTTGTGCACGAAGCTCAGCCCATTGCAATAGAACGGCTGCTGGTTCTCGAGGATCAACGGCAGATTCGAGGAGGCGAGACGCAGATGCCACAGCGCGCCGCGCGCCGGCACCGCGGCGAATCCGGGGAACAGCGCATCATGGCGCGCCGCGATGGTGGTTTTGTAGAGCGCCGTGCCGGTTTCCGGGCTGGGTGCGCCGCCGTCCTCGACATCGGATTGTTCCACCGGCTCGCGCACCGTCGCGCAACCCCAGCCATCGTTGTGGATCTCGCTGATCGCGCGGAATGCGGCCACGCGCTCGGCCCCCAGCACATCGTTGAGGCTGAGGTTGATGCCCGAGGTCGCATATCCCAGTAGTCTGCACATAGTACGCCACCGTACCGCGTCGCGGATTCGACGCGGCGGACCGGCTATAGACGCTGTCTATACCGTGTGCCGCGCGCCACGATTCCCTCAGATGCCATACACCTCACGCGTGGTGCGGCGGGTGGCGCGCGCGGCGTCGGCCAGCGGCATATCGAGCGCGTCGGCGAGCGCGCGCAGCGTGTACGGCACCATATACGGCGCGTTGGTGCGCCCGCGATACGGCATCGGCGTCAGATACGGCGCATCCGTCTCGACCATGCAACGCGAGGGCCCGACGATGCGCGCGGAGGCGCGGATGCCGTCGTTGCCCTTGTAGCTCACGGTGCCGGAGAAGCTCAGATACCAGCCGTTCTCGCGCGCGATCTCGGCCATCTCGGCGTCGCCGGAATAGGAATGGAACACGGTGCGCGCGGGCGCGCCGTCGGCCAGCATCGTTTCGATGACCTCGCGGTGCGAATCGCGATCGTGAATCTGCATCGGCAGATTCAATTCCTTGGCAAGCGAAATATGCGCGCGAAAGGCCTCGCGCTGCAGTTCCTTCGCGCCTTCGCCGGTGCGGAACAGGTCCATGCCGGTTTCGCCGATGGCGACGACCTGCTCCGGGTAGGTCGTCGCGAGGCGATGCACCTCGGCGAGCGCATCCTCGAAACTCGTGTCGTGCCAAGGCTTGTAGGTGACCGGCAGCCCGTCGGGGCCAGGCACGGCGCGATGGCCGTGGCGCACGGCTTCGTTGGGGTGGATGGCGAGCGCCGCATGGACGTTGTCGTGCTCGCGCGCCATATCGACGGCGGTCATCAGATTCGGCAGTTCGCAGCCGCAATCGATGATGCCGCTCACCCCAACGGCCGCGGCCTGCGCCAAATGCTCGTCGACGCTGTAGACCGGCACAGGCTCCTGGCCCTTCTCGACGGCCTCGTGGCTCACGGCGCGCGAGAACGGCACGACGGAGGCGACATGCGTGTGGTTGTCGATGATCTGCGCGTCCGCTGGCAGCGCCTCGGGTGCCGGCGCCCAGCTGCGGTCGCGGTGCTTGTGCTTGCTCATGCGCCCCAGCCTACCCTTTCGTACAACGCTATAACCAGGCCAACTCCAAAACCGCAATTCCCCAACAACGCCCTAGGGCGGTTGGTTATAGCGTTGTAAAAATCGACAACGCTATAACCACCCCGACTTGACTCACGTTGGAATTTCAACGATTTCGCACGTCGATATCCCATGAATGGTTATAGCGTTGCACGGATCATCGCATACTGCGACTCATAGAGCCGCCAATACGCCCCGCGCGCGGTCAGCAACGAGGCATGGTCGCCGCGCTCCACGATCTGCCCCTGGTCGATGACCATGATCTCATCCGCGTTCTCGATGGTCGAGAGCCGGTGCGCGATAATGAAGCTCGTGCGCCCCTTGAGCAGTTCGTTGAGGCCGGCTTGCAATGCCTCCTCGGTGCGCGTGTCGATATTCGAGGTCGCCTCGTCGAGCACGAGGATCCGCGGATCGGCCAGCAGCACGCGTGCGAAGGCGATGAGCTGGCGTTGCCCGGCAGACAGCGTGGAGCCGCGTTCCTCGACCACCGTGTCATAGCCATCGGGCAGGTCCATGATGAAACCATGCGCGTGCACGGCGCGCGCCGCACGTTCGATCTCGTCGTCGGTCGCGTCGAGCCGGCCGTAGCGGATATTCTCGCGCACAGTGCCGGAGAAGATGAAGGTGTCCTGCAGCATCACGCCCATCTGCCGGCGCAACGAGGCAAGCGTCACCTCCCGCACGTCGCGGCCGTCGATGGTCACCGACCCCTCGCTCACGTCATAGAACCGCGAGAGCAGGGAGACGATGGTGGTTTTGCCCGCGCCCGTCGGCCCGACCAGCGCGACCGTGCGCCCCGGTTCGATGTGGAAGTCGACGAGGTTGAGGATATTGCGCCCGTCCTGTTCATACCGGAACACGACGTCGTTGAAGTCGACCCGCCCGCGCACGGCCGGCAGCTCGCGCGCGCCGGGCGCGTCCTCGATCTCGGGGCGCACGTCCAGCGTTTCGAAGATGCGCTCCAAGTAAGCCGAGCAGGTGATGAGCTGGTTGTAGAAGTTGCCGATGTTGATGACCGGATTCCAGAAATTATTGAGATATCCGATGAACGCGATCAGCGTGCCGGTGGTCACCTCCACGCCGCCGAAGCCGGTGACGCCGAGGAAATAGATCAGGCAGATCGTCATCACGGAGATCGTCTGCACGCCGGGCCACATGAGGAACTGCACATGCACGGCGCGCATCCACGCGGCACGCACCTCGCCCTGCTGCTGTTGGAAGGTGGCGAACTGCGCGTGTTCCTGCGCGAAGGCCTGCGTGGTCTTCACTCCGGCGATCGACTCATGGATATAGGCGTTGAGATTGGATTGCTTGTTCGACAGCCGTTGGTAGGCGCGCCGCTGGAAATGCTGCAGGGTGAGCACCCAGGCGATGAGCAGCGGGAACAGCGCGAGGGAGAACAGCGCGAGCCGCCAGTCGACCGCGAACATGACCACAAGCGTGAGCAGGAAGGTGAACACGTCGGAGATCACGGTGATCAGTCCGCTGGAGAGGGTGTCGGAAAGCGTGTTCACATAGTTGACGACGCGGATGAGGATCTTGCCATGCGGACGCGAGTCGAAATACGAGAACGGCAGCGTCTGGATATGCGTGAAGATATCGCGGCGCATGTCTTTGAGCATGAGCTGGCCGACGCGCGTGATTTCGACGGTGCGATACCGCAGCGCGAATTCATAGATCACGATCAGCGCCGCCAATAGCGCGGCGAGCGCGCCCAGCAGTTTCAGATCATGGTTCGGAATGGCTTGGTCGATCATGATCTTGGTCAGATAGGGCACGGTGACCAGGATCGCGCTCATGGAGACGACGACGGAGAGGATGCGCACGACGCGCGGCAGATAGGGCTTGAGATACCGCCCCACGCGCGCGATATCCCTCAAGTTGATCCGCTCCTGGAGCTCCTCGTCCTCGCGGAAGGTGTTGCGTTGCGCCATCAGTACTCCTCCCCGAATCCGTGGGCCGCGCCGGCCGCCATGCCGAGTTGGCGCCGGTAGATGTCGTGATATCGCCCGTGGGCCGCGACGAGTTCGGCGTGCGTGCCGCGTTCGACGATGCGCCCGTGTTCCAGCACGAGGATGAGGTCCGCGTCCTTGACCGACGAGATGCGGTGGGCGATGGTGATGATGGTTTTGCGCTCGTCCATCTCGGCCAGGTGCCGCTGGATCTCGGCCTCGGTCTCCATATCGACGGCCGAGGTGGTGTCGTCCATGATGAGGATGGACGGATCGTCGGCGAGCGCGCGGGCCAGCGAGAGGCGCTGTTTCTGCCCGCCGGAGAGGCCCACGCCGCGTTCGCCCACGACGGTGTCGTAGCCCTCGGGCAGCGCGGAGATGAAGCGATCGGCGCCGGCGATGGCGGCGACGCGGCGGATATAGTCGTCGTCGAGATAGCGTCGGTTGCCATCGGCGCCATCACCGACGTCGGCTGCCGCATTGTTGTCGGCGCCGAAGGCGATGTTGCCGCCGATGGTGTCGGAGAAGAGGAAGGTGTCCTGCGCGACGATGCACACCTGCGCGCGCAATGCGGCGAGCGGCCAGTCGCGCGCGTCGCGTCCGTCGATGAGCACGCGCCCCTCGGTCGGGTCGTAGAAGCGCGAGATGAGGTTCACCAGCGTGGATTTGCCGGCGCCGGTTTCGCCGAGGATGCCGAGTTTGCCGCCGGCCGGCAGCGTGAAGTCGACGTCCGTGAGAATCGGCGTGTCCGGATCGTCGGGGAAGGCGAAGTCGACGTGTTCGAAGCGCACGTCGCCGCGCACGCGCTCGGCTTCCGGCTTGCTGGCGGCGGGCTCGGCACCGCCGCCGACAGCCTCGTCGAGATGCGATTCGGCCGTGAGCAGACGCCGGATCTTCACGCAGCTCGCGTTGAAGCGCTGCCAGTCGTTGATGAGCCAGCCGGACTGGCGCACCGGTCCGTCGAGCATCCACAGGAAGGAGTTGAAGCTCACCAGGCTGCCGAGCGTCATGCGCCCGGTGATCACCAAGTAGCCGCCCAAACCAAGTGTGATGAGTTGCAGCGAGAAACCGATGCCGTCCATCCACGGCATGTATCGGCGCGAATTGTAGGCCTGCGCCATATTGCGGGCCATATAGTCCTCGTTGTGCTCGTCGAATTTCCCGGTTTCGTAGGGCTCGCGCACGAAGGCCTTGACCACGCGGTTGCCTTCGATGTTCTCCTCGACCATCGAATTGAGCCGGGCGAGCGAGTTGCGGATCGCCAGGAACAGCGGCCGAGCATGCCGCGACAGACCGCGCGTCAGGAGGAAGAGGAACGGCGTCGTGGCCGCAAGCGCCAGGGCCAGCCGCCAGTCGATCGAGAACATCACGGCCAGCGCGCCCACGAACATGACCACGCAGTCGAGCGCGTTGTAGCTCACCCAGCTCAGCGCATGGCGGATCGCATCGGTGTCGGAGGTCATGCGGCTCATGATGTCGCCGGTGCGCGTGTGGTTGAAGTAGGTGAAGTCAAGTTTGTGGAGCTTCTCGTATTCGTCGCTGACGAGCCGATAGATGGAGTTCTGTCCGAAGCGCTCCATGAACATCACGTAGCCGTAGCGCGAGGCCACGCGGATCACAGTGAACAGGATGATCATCGCGCACAGCGTGCCGAGCAGGCTCGCCTGCCCGCCGACGATGACCTTGTCGACCACCGCGCCGTAGAGCAGCGGAATGGTCAGCGCCATCGTGTCGTTGACGACGAACAGGGCGAGCGCCCCGCCCACGCGAGGCATGTCGGGCGTGCAGTACGGCATGATCCACTTGAGGTTGCCGGCGTCGCGGTTGCGGCTCGGATCGACATACATGGGAGCACTTCCTGGGATTCACAACGGCGCGGCGCTTCCGCGCACAATAGCAGTCATTGTAGGCTCCCGGCGGGATGCCGACCGGAAGGCCCGGGACCTGTAACAACAGCGATATATGACGCGGCCGACTGACTCCGAAGAACCAGTCGGCCGTTTATATCGGTTCAGCTGTCAGTCAGTCGATCGCGCGATCAGCCGACGGACTTGCGGCTGGTCTCCGGTCCAAGCACGCCGATCACCACGGCCGCGACCGCGGCGGTGACGGAGATGGCCACGAAGATCGAGGTCGCGCCCCATGCGGTGAGCATATTGGCCACGATCAGCGGCATCAGCACGGTGAGCAGCTTCGCGAAGGCGTTGGCCACGCCGGTGCAGCGGAAGCGCACCTGGGTCGGGAACAGCTCGGGCGTGTAGACGGCGATGACGGCGCAGAAGGTCACATAGAGCGAGGTGGTGAGCACGATGCCCACGATGATGGCCCATACGGTCTGCGTCTGGGCCGCGTAGAGCAGCCCGAACACGGCGGTGACGATGAACGCCGGCACGATGGTGCGTTTGCGCCCGATGCGGTCGATGAGCACGGCGCTCAGGATGCATCCGAGCGGCGCGCCGAGCAGCATGACGGTGCTGATCCACAGCGAGCCGGACAGGTTGATGCCCTTCTTGACGAGCAGCGTCGGCACCCACGAGGTGAAGGTGTATTGGCACACATTGGTCGCGCCCACGGCGATCAGTGCGACGAAGAGATACAGCGCCACCGACTTGGCCACGCCACGGCGGCCGCCGGCGGAGGCGGCGGCATGCACGTCGGCCACGGGCGCGTCGTCCGTGCCATTGGCCTCAAGCGTCTTCACGATGGACTCGGCCTCGGCCATGCGTCCGTGCAGCGCGAGCCAGCGGGGCGACTCGGGGATGTCGCGGCGCAGCCACCACACCACGCCGGCGAGCACGCCGATCGCCACGAACATCGGGCGCCAGCTCCAGCGCGGCACGATGAACGCGCATAGCAGCATGGTCACGGGCGCGGCCGAATTGGCCAGCACGGAGATGATCGCGCACCATTTGCCGCGCGAGCGGGCGGGCGCGAATTCGTTGACCATGGCGTATCCGGTCACGATCTCGGCGCCCAGGCCGATGCCCGCGCCGAGACGGCACACGGCAAGGAAGACCATGGAGGGTGCGAAGGCACCGAGCAGCGTGAAGCCGCCGAAGAGCAGCAGGTTGAGCTGGTAGGCGACGCGACGGCCGAACAGGTCGCCGATGAAGCCGGCGAGCAGCGAGCCGATGAGCAGGCCGGCGAAACCGGCGGACATGAACCAGGAGTTCTCCTGCACGGTGGACCAGTGGCTTTCCAGCGAGCTGGAGGCGACGGTGGAGGCCATGTAGACGTCGATGCCGTCCAGCAGCATGCCGGCCGCCACCAGGGCCACGATGCGTTTGAGCGTCGGGGTCACCTTGGTGCGATCAATGCGCTTGACGATGGCCGACACATTGTCGGCGGAGGATTGCGGGGTATTCGATTCGGACATGATGACGGGGCCCCTGCCCCAGGCGTGCCGCCGGGCGTTCCCATGCGCGATGGCGGCTTATGGCCTCCCCCACGCCGCCCTCGGCCACGTCATTGCATTGCGTTGACGTGAATATGCTCGGCGTTGTGCGCCGACCGAACGGCCATTCTAGGTGCGCCGCATGCGGATACATGCCCCGTGTCACATACTGGAAACGATTCCGAGATGCGGGGCGTGCAACCGCCGCATCCGTATGGAAGCCATCACCATCCCTCACGGAATACGGAACTCCTCGGGGTTTGTACGGAACTCCGCCGGGTTTGTGACGCCAGATATCACAGACCCGGCGCAGTTCCGTACAAATCCGGCAGACATCCGTACCAGCCCAGCGGAGTTGCGTATGGAACCGGCAGCGTTACGAACAAATCCCGCGGAGTTACGAACGAACAAAGACGGTGAAAAAGAGAAACCCGGCGGGGAGAAAACCGCCGGGTGAGAGAGAAGAGAGAAGAAGGGTTCAGTTATGGGGCTCCTGATGGAACCTCGCCGGCGGGGCTTCCCGCTGACATGTTCCATATAACCGCGGCTTTCTTGGAGGAACGATGCGCATTCCTGAGAAAACGCTATGAATATCGCAAAGAATGTGCGGAATATACGCGCACCCCGCCGCGTCCGGCCATATCGCAGACCAGAGATTGCGGGCGGGGCGCGTTACACAACGAAATCCGACGGGCTCAGGCGCCAAGCTTGGCCTTCTCGGCGGCGAGACGCTCGGCCTCGGCCGCGCGACGGGCGGCAAGCGCCTCGTCGAAGCGGGCGAGCTCCTCCTCCACGGCCTCCTTGGGGATCTTGGCGAAGATCGGGGTCGGCTTGGCCACCGGCGTGCCAACCGCAATCGGTTCGCTGGCCCACGGGTGCACGGTCTCGCCGAGCTTATAGTCGCCGGTGATGATCGGATAGCTGAAGCCGGGCTTGTCGAGGTCCTCGACCTCCTCGAGGCGAGGCAGCGGCGAGAACACACCAGTGCCGCCCAGCGCCTCCCATACCTTCTGCGCCGCGTGAGGCAGGAACGGGGCGAGCAGGTGGTTCGCGTCGGAGACGGCCTGCGCGGCCACATGCAGCACGGTGCCGAGGCGCGCCGGATTGTCCTTGATCTTCCACGGCTCTTCTGCCGAGATGTATTTGTTGATATCGCCGACGATGCGCATCGCCTCGATCAGCGCGCCCTTCTGGCGGTGGGATTCGATGAGCCCGCCGACCGTGTCGAAGGCGGCGCGGGTCTCGTCAAGCAGCGCGCGGTCCTCGTCGGTGACGCAGGCTTCGTCGAGCGCGGGAATCTCGCCGAAGTTCTTGGCGATGAGGTTGGCCACACGATTGACGAGATTGCCCCACGAAGCGGCCAGCTCCTCGTTGTTATGGCGCACGAACTCGGCCCACGTGAAGTCGGCGTCGGAGGATTCCGGGCCGGCGATCGAGATGTAGTAGCGCACGGCGTCCACCGGATAGCGCTCGAGGATGTCCTTGACGTAGATCACGATGCCGCGCGAGGAGGAGAACTTCTTGCCCTCCATCGTCATGAACTCGCTGGCCACGACCTGCTCGGGCATGTTCAGCGGACCGAGCTCGCCGGCCTCGCCGCCCTTGGAGCCGGCGCCGTTGTAAGCCAGCATCTCGGAGGGCCAGATCTGCGAGTGGAAGGTGATGTTGTCCTTGCCCATGAAGTAATAGCCGGGGGTGGAAGGATCGGTCCACCATTCGCGCCACGCCTCGGGCGACGAGCCGAAGCGGCGCGCCCACTCAATCGAAGCCGACAGGTAGCCGATCACCGCGTCGAACCACACGTAGAGCTTCTTGTTCGGGTTGTCGATCCAGCCCTCGACCGGCACCGGGATGCCCCAGTCGATGTCGCGCGTGATCGCGCGCGGCTTGACCTCCTTGAACAGGCCCTTGGAGAAGTTGATGACGTTGGTGCGCCAGCCCTCGCGGGTGTCGAGCCAGGCGAGGTTGGCCTCGGCCAGCGCCGGCAGGTCGAGGAAGTAGTGCTCGGTCTCCTCGAAGCGCGGGGTTTCGCCGTTGATCTTGGAGACGGGGTTGATGAGTTCGTCCGGATCGAGCTCGTTGCCGCAGGCGTCGCACTGGTCGCCGCGCGCGCCGTCGGTGTGGCAGATCGGGCATTCGCCCTCGATATAGCGGTCGGGCAGCGTGCGCCCGGTCGACGGCGAGATGGCGACCTGCTGGGTGCCCTTGTAGATATATCCGTTCTTCAGGCACTGGGTGAACAGTTCCTGCACGACCTTCTCATGGTTGCCGGTGGTGGTGCGGGTGAACAGATCGTAGCTCAGGCCCAGATCGCACAGATCCTTGGCGATGACGCGGTTGTATCGGTTGGCGAGCTCCTGCGCGCTCAAGCCTTCCTTCTCGGCCTCGACGAGGATCGGGGTGCCGTGCTCGTCGGTGCCCGAGACCATGAGCACGTCGTTGCCCTTCATGCGCTCGTAGCGCGCATAGACATCCGACGGCACACCGAAGCCGGCGACATGTCCGATATGGCGGGGGCCGTTCGCATACGGCCATGCGACATTCACCAGAATATGACTCATAGGGCCCGATTATCCGGCGCGGCGGGGACAGTGCCGGGCGTGCGCCATCCACCGAATCATCCACATAATCCAATGAATTTACTTAAGTTATGCACTTATCCACCGTTTCCCCGGAACAGCTGGCGGACGAAACCGTCGCTTCCTATGGTCGGGCCGCATGGACATATCAGGAACCGCCACCGTCGCGGAGATATATGAACGCAGCGCCACCGGCACGCCACCGCTGCTGCAATCGCAGGACCTTCCCGGCCCGCTCAGCCTCAACCGACTGGCCCAGATGGGAATGGTCCGCAAACTCGACGAATTGTGCGGATATCCGTCGGAATACGCCGACACCCTCTACGGACGGGCCTCCATCATCGGCAAGATCGCCCCATACGGCACCTGCGCCTGTTCCGCGACGGCCCTGTGGATATGGCTTGGCGGCGATGATTTCCCGCGGACCATCGACGTGCTGTCACGCTCTCATTTCCGCACGATCATGCACGGACGACGCATCCGCACCTTCAGCCGGCGCACCTCCGACCGGCAGATCATCACCATCGCCGGGCAGAAGCTCACGACGCCGATACGCACGGCCTGCGACCTGGCGCTGCTGCCGATCAACGAGATGTCGCCGACGCGCGTGCTCGACACGGTGGCGACGCTAATGAGCCGCTTCGGCATCGAGCCCGAGGACTGCCTCAAATTGCTCGACGACCTGCGCTTTCTGCAACGCGCCCCACAGGCCCGGGCGCTGTTCCGTCGGCTCAAGCAGGCCGACCCCGGCGAATGGCGTGTGCCAGTCGACCCGGATGACAGCGAGGCGCCGGACGAAACGGCCGCTGGCCCCGACGCCGACGACAGCGGCAGACCCCGCCTCGCCGTTCCCGTGGGCGCATCCGGGGGTCTGCGATGAACGCGCGATCGGCATGGTCCGCCGGCCGAGGACGGGATGACGATCGACACGGCGGCGACAAAGCGCCGAACCGGGATGGCGCCCACGGGAGGAATTGGCGCGATCGATGGGGACGCGGCGCCGTGGATTTCGGCGTCGTCGACCGGCTCGACGCGCTGCCCGGTGCGGACGAACCAATCCTCGCAAGGCAGCCCGGGCGTCGGGAGCGGACGCCGCCTTCGCCGCCGCTGGCGCTCACCCCACTGGTGGCCTGCGACCCGGACACGGACCCACGGGTGCTGTGGCATATCGCGCGCGAAGTGCCGCGGCTGCGCCGATGGCTGGTGGCCAATCCCTCCGCCGACGCGGAACTGCTCGAATACCTTTCCCAAGCCGGCGGCCCCGGTGTGCGCGAGGCCCTCGAGCTCCTGCTTGACTCAATGGAGCCCGAAACGCCTCGGAAGCCCCTCAGCCCTTGAGTTCCAGCACCTTGGCATAGATCTGCTTGCGGCTGGCGAAGGAGCCGTCGGCCAGCGGATGCTCCTCCACGACCTTGCCGATCGCGTCCTTGATGCGCATCCCTTCCCCGCGCGCGCGGTCGATGGCCAGCAGCGCCATGTCCTCGATGGACAGCGCCGCCGGCTCGGCGGCCGCGGCCTCGCTCTCGGAGGCGCCGGCGATGACCAGCACCATCTCGCCGCGCGGCGGGTCGGCGATCACGCCGTCTCGAATCGAACCGATCGGCCCGCGCCGGATCTCCTCATAGTCCTTGGTCAGCTCACGGCACAGCGCCATAGGCCGTTCCGCGCCCAGCACCTCGAGCAGGTCGTCCATCGAGTCGGCGATGCGGTGCGGGGTCTCGTAGAAGACCATCGTGCGCCGCTCGGCCTTGAGCGCGCGCAGATGCTGCACACGTTCGCTGTGTTTGCGCGGCAGGAAGCCCTCGTAGCAGAAGCGGTCGGTGGGCAGTCCGGACAGGGCGAGCGCGTCGAGCACGGCCGAGGGGCCAGGCGCGCAGGTGACCCTCAGTCCGCGTTCGATGGCGCGGCGAACGATCGCAAGCCCCGGATCGTTGATCGTCGGCATGCCCGCGTCGGAGACGACGAGCACGGTGGCCCCCCGCTGTTCCACGGCGTCGAGCAGACCGTCGGCTTTGTCACGTTCGTTGTGGTCGTGATAGGCGACGACGCGGCCGTTCACATGCACGCCGAGCCGGTTCGCCAGATCATACAGACGGCGCGTGTCCTCGGCCGCCACGATATCGGCGCGTTCCAACAGCGCCATGAGCCGCGCCGAGGCGTCCCCGACATTGCCGATTGGCGTCGCCGCGAGCACCACGGCGCCGGCCGGTATCTCGACAGCCATGCCGCCGCCGATCGCCGTCCCGGCGCCGGCATTCCCGATGCCATCGGTTCCGTCTGCCAACGTCATATCCTCGCCATCCATCGCTGCGTTCATATTCCCCAGTATCCCACGCCCCGCTTTCCGCAAACTCCTGTTCCATTCTGCAAACGTATGCACTACCGTAGGTAGGCAAGACCATAACAATGACGTATCGCACCGAGGGGGACCATGAGCAAGGCCGACATCCACGACGTCGCCAAGGCGGCGGGAGTGTCCATTTCGACGGTTTCCCGCGCCTTCACCCGCCCCGATATGGTGTCCGAACGCACGCGCCGCAAGGTGCTGGACGCGGCCGCGCGCCTCGATTACACGATCTCGCGTTCGGCGGGTTCGCTCAAAACCGGGCAGGCCAACCGCGTGGCGTTGTTGATGAACGACACGATCTCCAGCTGGTTCAATGTGCAGGTCTTCGCCGGTCTCAACGATGTGCTGCGCGACGAGGGCTATGACATCGCCGTCTACGACCACATCGACACGGCCGAGATCCGCCGCGAGTTCTTCACCACGATGCCGGTGCGCCGCAACGTCGACGCCGTGGTCGTGGCCTCCTTCGCCATCGACAAGGGCGAGGTCGAACAGCTCAAGGGCATCCATGTGCCGCTGATTGGCATCAACACCTCGGCTTCCGACAGCCTTGACGCTTCGATCGGCATCGACGACGAGGAAGGCATGTGCGCGGCGGCGCAGCATCTCATCGGGCTGGGGCACCGGCGCATCGTCTACGTCTGTTCCGCCGCCGCCGAAACACTGGGCGCCAGCGTCGACGACCGCGGCCGTGGATTCATCCGCGCCTGTGAATCGGCCGTCGCCGCCGGGCGCGAGCTTGATTGGCAGGTCATCACAGTGCCGCGTGGCCCCGGTTTCGTCGACGCCGCATTGGCCGCGCTGCTGGCGTTGGAGGATTTCCCCGATGCGATCTGCTGCCAGATGGATATGCTGGCCGTTCCGCTGGTCACCCGTTTGGCCCGCTACGACCGCATCACGCCTCGGGATTATTCGATTATCGGATTCGATGACATGCAGCACGCGGATTGGGTGAATCTGACGACCATGCGCCAGGATCCGCACACCATGGGCAAGAAGGCCGCGCACAAGGCCTTGGGTCTGATGCGCGGCGAGACGCTTGCCGAGCCTCATGAAATCGTCCGTGCCACGCTGACGATGCGCGGCACGGACGCTCCGTTCGTGGCTGCCTAGGCGCGCCTAGCTGCGCTCCCCGCGCATCACTGCGGCCAATGCCTGCACGCGCGGGCGGGAGAACACCTCATCCGTGGGAACGACCTGCCCGTCGGAGTCGGCCAGCGGCATGCGCCAGTTGGGATATGCCCAGCTGGTGCCGGGCTGGTTCTGGCTGCGCCGCTCGCCCACGCCATCGACCAGCGAAGCCTGGTGCAGCAGCGAGGGCGTGGCGACCAGCATCGCATGCATGGCCTCGACGATGCCCTGGATATGCTCGTCCGGATCGGCGGCAGCCTCGGCCGATAGCCATCCGCCCTCCTCCAGCATCCGCAGCATCGCCTCGCGCTCGGCGCGGGCCGAGGCCATGAATTCCTCGACGGGGCCGTCCAGCAGCTGCAAACGTTCGCGCAATTCGACGTGTTCGAAGGCGAGATATCCGGCCGTGGGCGGCAGATCATGCGTGGTCACGGAGGCTAGGGCCTGACGGCGATAATCCTGCGGCGGCTTGTAGGGGTCGCCGGCGTTGGGCGAATCGTCCACGCGCGCGAACCATGAGACCTCGGCGCCGAGCACACCTCGCTCGGCCAGCACGCGGCGCACATGGGCCGGCACGGTGCCCAGATCCTCGCCGATGACCATGCCGCCGGCGCGCGAGGCCTCGATGGCCAGCACCGACAGCATCGCATCATGGTCGTAGGTCACATAGGCGCCGTTCTTCGCGCCCAGCCCGGCGGGAATCCACCACAGGCGGAACAGGCCGAGCACATGGTCGATGCGCACGGCGCCGGCATGGGCGAACATCGCGTGCACCATATCGCGGTAGGTCGCGTATCCGGTTTCCTCCAGATGGCGCGGATGGAAGGGTGGCTGGCCCCAATCCTGCCCCTGCTGATTGTAGAAGTCGGGCGGGCATCCGACCGTCACGCCGCCCAGCGCGAAGCGTTCCGGGCTCCACCACACGTCGGCGCCAAGCGCATGCACGCCCACGGCCATATCCTGCATGAGGCCGAGCGCCATGCCGGCCTCAGTGGCAGCCGTCTGGGCGGCCGAAACCTGCTCGTCGGCGATCCATTGCAGCCAACGCTCGAAGTCGAGGTCGTCGGCGTGCCCGGCGGCGAGCGCGGCCACCTCGGGCGAGGTGCGGTCGAAGTCATGGAACCAGGTCGTCTCCCACGGCGCGCCCCAGGTCTCGAAGGCAAGGCACCACATCGCCCACGCCTCAAGATCCTCGCCGGCCGCCGTCACGAAGGCGCGGAAGTTTGCTTCGCGCGGCGTGGAGCGCCCATGGTCGAAGATGATGCGCAGGGCCGCGCGCTTGGCATCCCATGCCGCGTTGATATCCATCGGGGAGGCGTCCATGTTGCGCGGCGCGACCGAGGCGTGCAGCCGGTCGACCTCGGCGCGTTCGGCATCGCTGAGCTCCTCATATTCGGCGATGTCCTGCGGACGGATATACGTGACGTTGAGGAAGCGCCGGGATTCCGGCAGATACGGAGAAGGCTCCAGCGGGGTGACAGGCGCGCAGGCGTGGATCGGGTTGATGAGCAGGAAGTCGGCGCCGGTTTCGCTGGCCGCATCGGCCGCCAGCCGCTTCAGGTCGCCGTAGTCGCCCACGCCCCACGATTCGGCGGAGCGCACGGAATACATCTGCGCCATCCAACCCCACCGGCTGTGCTCGCGCACCGCCTCGGGCAGCGGGATGCGCCCGGGCGCGCAGATCAGGGTGGCCGTGGCATGGCGGTCGCCGACTGCGATATCAAGTCGGTGATATCCCATCGGCAGATCGGCGGGCAGTGTGAGGCTCAGGGCGCCGTCCGCGGCTTCCTGCGGCGCGGGCAGCGGCTGACCGGTCTGGGCGCCTTCGAGCGTGAGCTCGGCGCACACCGCCTCCCCGGAACGGACGTTCAGCGGCACCGTCGTTTCCTCGCCAAGACGGACGACGAGCGTGGGCGGCACGATGCGCGCCTCCATGGCACGCTCATGCGCCGCGAGGGACGCCTCGATGACAGCGTCATCGGCGGCATCGACGCCGAGTGCGGCCAGCACGCCGACGATGGCCTCGTCGCTGTTTTCGACATAGGTGCCGAGCTGGTCGATGAAGGAGGTGTTCACGCCATGCGCATGGGCCAGGCGGATCAGCGGGCGGGCGAGGCGTTCGGGGGATTCGCAGGTCATGACGGGGCTCCTTGGGAACAGACGGAGTGGAGTGGGAGGTGAGTGAAAAACGGAATATCGGGAAGGCTCAGATCAACCCGAAGACGAGCAGCAGAGCCGGGTAGAGCAGGTAGAACAGCCACTGGATCCACGGGCGCGCGGCGCGGTCGTATCCGAGGCTGCCGTTGCGATAGTGCAGCACCGCCACGCCGACGGCGGGCAGGATGCAGAAGCAGGCGCCCATCAGCGCGGCCGTGAGCATCATCGTGTTCTCGCGCGCCGCCAGATAGCGGAATACGAACACGAGCGCGAGGATCAGCACGCCCTCGTTCATGATCTGCTGGCGCAGGCCGATGTGTCCCAATAGCATCCAGGCGAGCGCGGCAAGCGCCACGACCACGGCGATGATGCGGCGCACGGCGGCCGGGCGGTCGCGGAAGGCCTCGATCAGGCCCATGGCCACGACGGCGATGGCGAGCGCGAACACCGGGTTCTGCGAGCTCCAGTCCACGGCCGTGCCCGTGGTCGCCAGGTCATAGGGTACTTCGGCGATAACCGCCAGCACGCCCAGCCGGGCGGCATAGGCCCATACGGAGCGCGTGTGACGGTAGCCGTCGACCAGCAGCCAGGCGTAGATCGGCACCGCCACCCACGACACGGCCTCGCACACGACGGCAAGCGTGAGGTCGCCCATATTCACGTCGGCCGCATCCAGCCCGCCCAGACCGGCGGGGAACACCAGTCCGGAGACGCATGACAGCGCCACGAGGACGATGCCCACGATCTTGAGCTTCAGGTTCGACAGGCCTCGCGTGGGCTGGCCGGGCTGCTGCTGGTTCATCTCGCTGCCTTCCTATTCGTGCATTGCTTGCGGATTCGATACGTGCGGCTTCACTGCTTGCGGCGCCAGATGGCGAAGGTGTGGGCAGGCAGCACGATGCGTCGGTTGGTGGGGGCCGCCGGGGCCTCGCCGCCCGCGCAATATGCGCATTCCCATCCGTTGGGCGCGATCTGCGACACCTCGTCGTACGGCCCGGTGACCTCAAGCGGCTCGGTGGCCTGTTCCAGCGTGCGGCCGGTCGGGTTGATGGCGATGCAATCGTTGCCGACGCGGAACACCACGGCCTCGTCCTCACGCGGCACCACCATGCGCGCGCCGCCGAAATACGCCGGATTGGCTTGGCGCACGGCGATCAGCGTGCGGTAGTGCTCCACCAGATCGGAGAGCCGCTCGGCGCGTCGCCAGTCGAGCTGGTTGAGCGCGGCCGGACTGGAGAAGGAGTCGGAGACGCCGTGCTTGGTGCGGGCAAATTCCTCGCCCGACAGCAGGAACGGCACGCCGGCCGAGGAGAAGACGATGCCGGCGGCCAGCAGGTTGGCGGCCATGAGATCGGCGCAGCCCTCGCCTTCGGCGGCATAATCGGCTTCGGTGGGCATGCGCCGGGTCGCGGCGCACATCTTATCCCACAGGGTCAGGTCATCGTGCGCGGAGACGTATTGGATGACCTGCCCCACACTGGCCAACTCGCGCGAGGTGCCGCGCCAGGCGTCCACAGCCGAGCGGATATCGGCGGCATAGTCGGCGGCGGCGCCGGTCAGATAGCCGGGCACCCACTGGTAGAACACATGGCCGCGCACCGCGTCGCGCGTCGAATCGCAGAACGCGCCGATGCGAGGGCTCAGTCGCGCCAAGCCACGCTTGTCGGCCAGCGCCACGCCAGCCGCCGGGTCGAGCGCGGTCTCGCGCGCCGCCCACGGCTCGCCGTGCATCAGAATCGACGCGCCGCCGGGCAGCTCGTCGAGCGAGGCGCGGATCGCGTTCATCGTCTCCACGTCGATCAGGCCCATCAGATCGAAGCGGAAGCCGTCGATATGATATTCGCGCGCCCAGTAGGTCACCGAGTCGACGATGTATTTGCGCATCATCGGATGCTCGGAGGCCACGTCGTTCGTGCAGGCCGAGCCGTCGGCGAAGGAGCCGTCGGTCTTCCGTCGCAGCGCATAGCCGGGGATCATCCGCTCGAACCAGTTGTCGGTCGAGAACAGGTGGTTGTAGACCACGTCCATGATGACCTTGATGCCGGCGGCGTGCAGCGCTTGGATCATGCGCTTGCATTCAAGGATGCGCACGCCTCCGTCGAAGGGATCGGTGGAATAGGAGCCCTCCGGCACGTTGTAATTGACTGGGTCATACCCCCAGTTGAAGGGGCGGTCGGGGGCGGTGAGGGGCACCGTCTCGTCCACCGAGCCGTAGTCGTAGAACGGCATGAGCTGCACGGCGGTGACGCCCAGATGCTTGAGATAGGCCACGCAGGTGGGGAACTTTCCTTCGCCGTCCACGCTGGTGTCGTCGTGGGTGAAGGCGAGGTATCCGCCCCTATGCTCGGCGGGCACTCCGGAATGCGGATCGTTGCTGAAATCGCCGATATGCGTCTCCCAGATCACCAGATCATGGGAGGCGACGCGCGGACGGCGATCAAGCGACCATCCCTGCGGATCGGTCAGCTTCAAATCGACGACCATGGAGCGCCGGCCGTTCACGCCGGCAGCACGCGCCCACGGATCGGCGGTGCGGCGCACGGCGCCGTCGGGGAAACGGACGAGATAGTCGTAGTAGACGCCGTGGCCGATGCCATCGCAGCGCACCAGCCATGTGCCCTGCGCGCCGGGCGTCAGCTCGTGGCATTCCTGCGGGTCCACGCATTCCTCGGGACTGCCGGCGGCGAACAGACGCAGGGTCACGCCCGAGGCCGTCGGCGCCCACACGCGGAAGGTGGCGCCCTTGGCGTCGGGGAAGACGCCGAGGTCATCGTCGCCGTAGACCGGCAGGTCGGGGCACGGCGCCGCCACTTCGGCCGGAGTCAACTCGGCCAAGGCCAGCGCGGAAATCGATTCGGTCACGACAGTTCCTTTCGATTAAAGATTATGTATCCGCCTCGCTCAGGCGGCGCCTGTGGGAGAGCCCACCGGGCTCTCCCAGTCGGGCCGCCCGCGGAGCGGTCAGCCCTTGACGGCGCCGCCCATGCTCTCCTGGTAGTAGCGCTGCATCACGATGAAGAGGATCGCGATGGGGACGGAGATGATGACGGCGGCCGCGGCGAAGCGGGCGAACCAGTCGTTGAGGTATTCGCGGCTGAGCATCTGGTAGAGGCCGAGCGCGACCGTGTAGTTCTCCTGCGTGCGGGCGATGGCCTTGGCCATCACGAAGTCGAGCCACGGGCCGAGGAACGCGGTGAGCGCCTGGTAGACGAGCATCGGCTTGCACACGGGGATGATGATCTTGGTGAACACCTGCCAACGGGTGCATCCGTCGAGATAGGCGGCCTCGTCGAGCGACATGGGGATCGTGTCCATGTAGCCCTTCATCACGTAGAAGCCCGCGCCGGCGCCGGCCGAGTAGACCAGGATAAGCGCCACCGTCACGCCACGCCCTGCGTCAGTCCCAGGGACTTGAGGATGAAGTAGATCACGACCACCGACATGATGCCCGGGAACATGCCCAGGATCAGCACGATGTTCATGAACGACTTGCGGAAGCGGAAGCGCATGCGGCTCATGCAGAACGCGACGCACAGCACGAAGAACACGTTGATGACGCACACGATCGTGGCGATCACGAAGGTGTGCATGAACATGCGCGGGAAATCGAGGATGTGCTTGTCGGTGAACAGCTGCACGTAGTTGTCGAAGGTGTATTCCTTCGGGAAGAAGGTCTCGTTGTAGGGCCCGGGGTTCTTGTTGAAGCTCTCCAGGAACACCCACACGATCGGGATGACCCAGATCACGGCCAGCACGGCGAGCAGCAGGTGGCTGAACACATCGCCGACGATGCGGCGCTTGCGCTGGTCGTGCAGGAACGGAATCTTATCGTCGGAGCGAGTGCGTGATGTGGTGACGTTGCTCATCGGAAGCCTCCCTCATTCTTGTAGGATGCGCTGGAGCGGTAGGTGATCAGGGACACGATCGCCAGGGTGACGAAGGTGAAGATGCCGATGACGGCGCCCAGGTTGTAGTCGCCGCGGTCCACGGTGAGCTTGTACAGCCAAGTGATGAGCAGGTCGGTCTTGCCGGCCGTGTCGCCCACGGGCGTCGGATTGCCGCCGGACAGCAGGTAGATGACGTTGAAGTTGTTCACATTGCCGGTGAACGTGGTGATCAGATACGGGGTGAGCACGAAGACCAGATAGGGCATCGTGATCTTGGTGAAGGTCTGCCACCAGTTCGCGCCATCGATGCGGGCGGCCTCATACTGCTCGGCCGGGATATTCTGCAGGATGCCGGTGATCTGCATGATCGTGAACGGGATGCCGATCCACAGGTTCACGATGATGACGGTCACGCGCGCCCAGGTCGCGTCGGTGAAGAACGGCATCGCTTGGTCGATCCAGCCCCAGCTCATGAGCAGGCGGTTGATCGCGCCCTCGGGCTGGAGCATCTGGTTGATGACCAGCAGCGAGACTAACTGCGGCACTGCGATGGACAGCGAGAACACGGCGCGCCAGAAGCCCTTGAGGCGGGTGGTGCGGCGGTTGATGACCATCGCCAGGAACAGGCCGAAGAAGAAATTGAGGAAGGTGGCGAAGAAGGCCCACACAAGCGTCCAGATGAGCACGCTGACGAACTGGCTGGCGTTGACCTCGCCCGTGGCGCTGAACAGCTGGCCGAAGTTCTTGAAGCCCACCCAGTCGAACAACAGCACATGGTCGGAGTCGTAGTTCGTGAAGGCGATGCACATCATGATGATGGTCGGCAGCACCGTGAACACGAGGATGCCGATCACCGGCAGCGACATCAGCGAGACCTGGGCCTCGCGGTCGGTGATGTAGGACAGGTCCTCGCCCAGATTCGGAGCATGCCCGGTCTCCTGCGCGAGCTTCTGCGCCTTGTAGGCGGAGCGCACGGCGTAGGACCAGAACACCACGAACAGCACGGTGACGAACAGCGCGATGATGCCGTTGACGAGCACCAGCACAGAGTTGTCGCCGGCATCGTAATGCCAGTATCCATCGATCTTCTGCCTGGTCTGGGTGCGCCAGCCCAGCGAGGGCAGCATGCCCAGCGCGGGGCCGCCGGCCAGCACCATATAGACGATGTAGACGGCCTCGACGGCCAGGAACAGCGCGCCCTTGACGATCTGGCGGCGGGCGATGTTGCCTGCGCCCAGGATCAGGAACGACAGTCGGGTGAGGGCGTCGCCTTCACGGAGGGCGGCCCGCAGCGTATATCGCGAGGGCGGGATGAAGTCCGCGTTGCGGCGGACGGCGCGCCTGCGGCGCGGCGAAACGGTTGCTTCCATGTCTTCTCCCCTGCCTTACAGGATGCTCTTGTAAGAGGTCATCCACTGCTCGGTGAGCTTGGCCGAGTTGTCGTGGTTGACCTCGTTGTTGTAGATGGATTTGCCGAAGTTCTCGCACGGCACCCAGAAATTGCTCATCTCGGCGATGGACGGCTGGACCACCGAAGTGTCGGCGATCGTGTCCATCTGCGCCTGCGCCACAGCGTCCTGCTCGACCTCGGGGTCGGCAGCCAGCTCGGAATCCGAGGGGATCACGGAGCGCATCTCATAGTGCGCCTTCTGCGACTGCGTGCCGGAGAGGAACGCGGCGAACTGGTCGGCGGCCACCGGGTGCTTGGTGTAGGGATTCCAGCCGTAGACGGTGGAACCGGCGAAGGCCTTCATCTGGTATTGCGTGCCGTCGATCGTGAAGCTCGGCAGCTTGGCCACGCCCCAGTCGTCGCCCAGATTCTCGCGCACGGCGGCGGCGTCCCAGTTGCCGGTGAACACCACGTCCACGGCGCCCGACTTGAGTCCGGCCAGGCCGGAGCCGTTGACGTCGTTGACGAAGTTCGGATTGTTGCGCAGGTCCACGAGATAGTCGGTCACGGCCGCGCCGGTTTCGCCGCCGAACTGCACGCCGGCCTCGGCGTCGGTGCCGTCCTCGCCGAACAGCGTGCCGCCGGCGCCGATATAGAAGGCGGGCAGATACCACGAGTTGGTCAGCGGGAAGGAGACCTTGCCTTTGGCGAGCATCGCGTCGAGCGAGGTGATGTCCTGCTCGGTGAACTTGCTCTTGCGGTAATACATGAACCACGTGTTGCCGGCCAGCGGCACGCCGTAGACATTGCCGTCGGCGCCGGTGACGGTCTGCAGCATCGTCTCGTTGCCTTCCGTCTGCTTGGCCAGCTGTTCCATCGTCGGGTCGCTGACCTGACCGATGGCGCCGGCGTCGAGCAGCGTGCCGAGCTGGTCGCTGGCGAAGGTGAAGACATCGGCCGCCACGGTCGGGTCCTGCTTGGCGATGCCGGCGGCGTCGGCGGAGGCGACGACCTGGTTCTTCCATGTGATGTCATATTCGGGGTGCTGCTCCTGGAACTCCTGTTCCATCGTCTGCAGCCAGGAGTCGGCGTTGGCCTGGTCCTCCTGCGAAGCCCAGACGACCAGTGTGATGTCCTCGCCATCGCCGCTGGCCCCGGTGTCGCCGGGCGAGGAGCAGGCTGACAGCCCGCCGGCCAGCAGCGCGCATGCCGATAGGCCGGCGAGCGCTGTTTTCCATCGTGCGATCATCGTTGATTCCTTTCTTCACGACGCGGATCCATGTGGTGCGACTATGCCCCTATGTCCGTCATCGACAACTTGAATATACCAATTTCTGCGAACGTATGCAAATCGGTGTTTTCTGCTTGAAAATACTGGTATTTCAACGAATATGAGATATCTGAAATCTGTATTTTCGCAATTGATGACATCGTATTCATTTTTATTGGATATACTGTTCCCATCCAACGGAAAGGACCGGTGAGACCATGACCATCCCCAACCGTCCGCAATGGCTCGACGACGCGCGTTTCTATGAGATCTATCCGCAGAGCTTCGCCGATTCCAACGGCGACGGCATCGGTGACATCCCCGGCATCATCGACAAGCTCGATCATGTGCAGGCCTTGGGCTGCAACGCGATCTGGCTCAACCCCTGCTACGATTCGCCGTTCAAGGACGCCGGCTATGACGTGCGCGACCACACGAAGGTCGCGGCGCGATACGGCGCCGAGACCGATCTGACGCGCCTCTTCGACGAAGCGCACTGGCGCGGCATGCATGTGCTGCTCGACCTCGTGCCCGGGCACACCAGCGAGGAGCACCCCTGGTTCCACGCGAGCGCACAACCCGACCCCGCCGACCGCACGATTCCTACGCCCAACGGCGCCGAGAACGTGTCCGAGCGCTATATCTGGACGGATCTGTGGATCGCGGGAGCCGACGGTCTGCCGTTCATCGGCGGCGAGACCGAACGCGACGGCACCTATGTGCTCAACTTCTTCAAATGCCAGCCGGCGCTCAACTATGGCTTCGCGCACCCCAAATATCCCTGGCAGAAGCAGGTGCTCGGCCCGGAGGCTCAGGCCACCTGCCAGGCCATGCTCGATGTGATGCGCTTCTGGCTGTCCCGCGGCGCCGACGGCTTCCGCGTCGATATGGCCGACAGCCTGGTCAAGCATGACGACGAGGGCAAGCCGGCCACAATCCGTACCTGGCAATGGATCTTCGAGCGGATTCGCGCCGAATATCCGCAGGCGGTGTTCGTTTCGGAATGGGGACGCCCGCATGAGTCGATGGCCGCCGGCTTCGACATGGATTTCTATCTCGACTGGCGCTGGGGCGGCCATCCCAACGGATACAACCTGCTGCTGCGCAATACCGACACCCCGCTGGTGCGCGAGGGCGATGCCAGCTATTTCAACGCGGATTCGGGTGCCTCGATCGTGCCGTTCCTCGACCAATATCTGCCGCAGCTGGCCGATGCGGAGCGTGCCGGCGGCTGCTTCGACTTCATCACCTGCAACCACGACAGCCTGCGCCTGGCGCAGCGGTTGAGCGTTCGCGAACTCAAGCTTGCCTATGCCACGCTGTTCACACTGCCGGGCGTGCCGTTCCTGTATTACGGCGATGAGATCGGGATGCGCTATCGCCCGCTGCCCACCAAGGAGGGCGGTTACGTACGCACCGGCTCGCGCACGCCGATGCAGTGGAGTGCCGGCCCGAATCTCGGGTTCTCCGAGGCGCCAGCCGACAAGCTGTATCTGCCCGTCGATCCGGCCGCCGATGCGCCGACGGTCGAGGCGCAGGCAGCCGACCCCGAGTCCCTAATGAACTGGGTGCGTGCCGTGCTTGGGGTGCGTGCGGCCTGCGCGCCGCTCGCCGCACGGGCCGCGTTCCGGGTTGTCGCCGCCCCGCAGGACGGACGTCTGTTCGCTTTCGAGCGCTACTTGCGCCCCGGCGAAACCGATGAGGGGTCTGCGGACGTTGGGAACGACGAAATCAGCGTCGAAATCGACCACGTACTCGTCGCCGTCAATCCGTCGCGCGCGCCAGAATCCTTCTCACTGCCCGACGGTTACGATGCAACCCACACGTTGCTGTCGCTCGGCGACATACAATCCACCGGCGACGGCAAGCTCACCATGGGACCGCAGTCTTTCGCACTGTTGACCCGCAAGTAAGTCGTCTTGCTGGACGGCGAGTACTGCTAGCCATTCATCGACCGAGCCCGGCGACACTCGCCCCTCGGCGCAACACCGTTCCGGTCATGCCCGTCATCTGCGATAATGGCGGGCATGGTAACCAATGCAACTATTGAAACCCTGCTCAACCGTCGCTCGATCCGCGCCTACAAAGACGAGGCCATTGACGACGACACCATCGCCGCGCTGGAAACCGTGGCGCAGCACGCCGCCTCCAGCCAATTCCTCAACGACTGGTCGGCCATCCGCGTCACCGATCCCGCGATCAAGACCAAGCTTGCCGAAATCGCCGGCCAGACCTATATCGCCGACGCGCCGCTGCTCTATGTGTTCGTCGCCGATGAGCATCGCAATGCCCTGATTGCCGAGCGCAAGGGCGTGGACGTGCATTCCGACGATTTCACGCTCACCTCCAGCTACCGTTTCACGCAGGCGCATAACGACGCCGTGCTCGCCCTGCACGCCATGGAGACGGCCGCTTATTCGCTGGGCCTCGGCTGTGTGATCCTCGGCTCGCTGCTCAACGATGTGCCCGGTCTTGTCGAGCTGCTGCATCTGCCCGAATTCACCTACCCGGTGCTGGGGCTCGCCATCGGCAAGCCCGACCAGGAGCCGGCCATCAAGCCACGCATGCCGCGCGCGATGCAGTTCTTCGAGAACGGATATCCCGCGGACGCGAAGGCAAGCCTCGAAGCCGATCTGTCGGCCTTCGACGCCACCGTGCACGAATACTACGATCTGCGCAACGCCGACCGCCCTGTCGACGCCTTCAGCGACCAGATCGCCTCCGTCGCCACCGACCGCGGCGTGCTGTCAAAGTCCGTCCTTCCCCAGGCCGCAGCCCAAGGCTTCCATCTGGAGCACTGAACCGCACCTTGCTTCTCCCTTTTCTCGTGCTAATCGCACACTGCTATGAGAAAAGGGAGAAATCGAGTCACATTTTTCGTGCTTTTCTCGTGGCGATGTGCGGCAAGCACGAGAAAAGGGAGAATAAGATCCCTGTCAGCGCTGGCGCGGCTTGTATCCTTTCTTGCGGCTGTGCGGTTTGCGCTGCTGGTTGAGGGGGACGTAACGGTATGTGTCGTCGGGGTTGCGGTGGGTCAGATGCCAAGTGCCGCAGTATTCGCAGCGATACACCCACAGTTCGGCGCCGCGCTCCCTCAGCGATTGGTCGGCTGCGATCTGCGCCTGCCGCCGGTCGTGATACATGATTTTGTTGGATTCGGTGCAGCGCTTGGGAGTGAAGTAGTGCATGCGCCGGCTCCTCGATTTGCGTGGATATGGGAGGACCCCTCCGAGCTGTTGCTTGGAGGGGTCCTTGGTAAGTTGTGTAGCGGCGGCGTGCTACTCTCCCACACTCTTCCGGGTGCAGTACCATCGCCGTGCCAGGTCTTAGCTTCCGGGTTCGGAATGGAGCCGGGCGTCTCCCCTGGGCCATGGCCGCCGCAAATCTTCGATTGTTCGGTCGGAAAAGGTCTCCCTTATATCCGCCGGCATTCGTGGCGGTTCGGGGACCGGATGGCGGACGCTTCGCGCATGTTTCTGACGTTTTGTGACCCTTCCCGTGCTCCTTGTCGTCGG